>JAADHD010000159.1:0-15652 GCA_013152075.1 Verrucomicrobiota bacterium
GGCGATGATAACATCGGGTTTGTCACTCGTTACGCCGGAAGCCTGACACAGGGCTTCGACGACGACCGGGATTTCAAAAGCTCCGGGAACTCGGTGCACATCCACTGAAGCATTGGGGAGGATGTTTTTGAGCTCCTCCTGTGCGGAACTAACCAATGCATTGGTAAAGCGGGGATTATACTGGCTGGCAACAATGGCTACTCGTCGAGGAGTGGTATCGACTTCGGGCAGGGTTGGAAAAGGTTGGTCGCTCATAGGGAAAGAAGGCTGAAGCGGTTTAGGCTGTAGGCTGGTAGGCAAAAAAGGGTTAGAGTAGGTGGCCCATTTTTTCTTTTTTGGTTTGCAGATATTTTTCGTTGTGTTGATTGGAATCGATGACGACCGGAACTTGTTCGACGATGGTGAGGTGATGTCCTTCAAGGCCGACGATTTTTCGCGGATTGTTGGTCATCAGGCGCATTTTGCGCACCCCGAGATCGTAGAGAATTTGAGCACCCAATCCGTAATCCCGCAGATCCATTGGGAAGCCGAGTTTTTCGTTGGCTTCAACAGTGTCGAGGCCTTCTTCCTGAAGTTTGTAGGCGTGGATTTTATTGGCTAAGCCAATTCCACGACCTTCTTGTTTGAGATAGACGAGCACGCCGGCGTCTGCTTTTTCGATTGCTCGCAGAGCGGAATGCAATTGTCCGCCGCAATCGCAGCGTCGTGAGCCGAATACATCACCGGTCAGGCATTCGCTGTGAACACGAACAAGAATCGGTGTGTCGGCGTCTATTTTTCCTTTCACCAGAGCGAGGTGGTTTTCGCTTTCGTCAAAAACGGAGCGGTAAAGATTAAGTTTGAAGTCGCCGTAGTCGGTGGGCATGTCGATTTGCTCGAGTCGTTCGACGAGTTTTTCCCGTTTGCGGCGGTAGTCGATCAGTGATTCAATCGAGCAGATTTTAAGGTCGTGTTTTTTGGCAAAAATAATGAGCTCGGGCAGGCGAGCCATGGTGCCGCTGTCGTTGAGGATTTCGCAGATCACTCCAGCGGGCTCGCAATCGGCCAGGCGAGCGAGATCGACGGCGGCTTCCGTATGTCCTGCTCTTCTGAGAACTCCGCCTGGGCGTGCCTGCAGTGGTAAAATGTGTCCGGGCTGAACCAAATCGTCGGGAGAGGAATTGGGATCGGCGAGTATTTGAATCGTCCGGGCGCGATCGGGGGCGCTGATACCGGTGGTGATTCCCTCTGCCGCATCGACGGCCACGGTGAAAGCGGTGCCAAATTTTTCGGTATTGCGTCGTGCCATGGGCGGTAGTTCGAGGCGCTCAACGGCGTCAGGCATGATGGGAGCGCAAATGAGCCCACGGCCATGGGTGATCATGAAATTGATGATCTCCGGCGTGATTTTCTCTGCGGCAGCAATCAGGTCGCCTTCATTCTCCCGGTCGGCGTCATCGGTGACCACGACCATGCGGCCAGCCGCGACGTCGGCGATGACGTCTTCGATGGGACTGAAGGGTGAATCTGGTTTTTCGCTCATGGTGTAAGTGGCGTCGCTAGCTGGTATCTCGGGCAATCAGGAATTTGCCCCTCCATTGGGTCATTATCGTTTCGTCTATTGGAAAAGGCAACGGCGGGATTGAGAATTAGGAGCCGAAGCCGCGAAGCGGATGAGACAGTCTGAGCGAAGCGATGACAATTAGGAATTAGGCATTTTGTTGGAATGAAGAATGAGTTGTGCTCTAGTGTTGCCCATGAACATGAAGAAAATACTCCCTTTGATATCGATAGCTCTTTTGTCCGGGGGTGCTTTGGAAGCGGCGCCTAAAGGCAAGAAACCAGCGGGATTAAAATTTAAGGTGCAGCAATTGCGGATGGATAACAACGAGGGTGTTGCGGTGGGTGATATCAACGGGGACGGCAAGCTGGATGTGGTGGCTGGAGAATATTGGTACGCGGCACCGGATTTCAAAGGTCAAAAAATCAGGTCACTGGAATCTTTTGGCAAAGACTACATGATGAATAATTCAGATCACCTCCTGGATGTGGATGGTGATGGGGATCTGGATGTGGTGGCTGGGGGGTTTACGGTCAGCGAAGTTTTTTGGTATGAGAATCCGGGCAAGGGGAAATATGACTCTCCAGATGGGTGGAAAGGGCATTTGCTGGCTGATACGGGAACGAATCACAACGAGATCAGTTATATGCACGATCTGGATGGGGATGGGATACCTGAGTATTTTGAGAACAGCTGGAAAGATGAGGATCCGATGCAGGTGTGGCGTTGGGATAAGGATGCTGACGGTAAGCCGATATTGAAAGGGCATGTGATTTCTGAAAGCGGGAACGGTCACGGAATGGGTTTCGGTGATATTAACGGAGACGGCAAGGAGGATGTGCTGTTTAAAGATGGGTGGTATGAACAACCGGCCGCGGGTCCTTATTCTGCGGCTTGGAAGTATCACAATGATTTCACTATGCCGCATGGCAGCTGTCCCTCTATAGTTGTAGATCTTAACAAAGATGGTAAAAATGATATCATCTGGGCGGACGGTCATAATTACGGAGTTTACTGGATGGAACAACAGGAGCCGCAGAAGGATGGTGCGACGACTTGGCGAATTCACGAAATTGACAAAAAATTCTCACAGGGGCACGCGATTGCCTGGGAGGATATCGACAACGATGGCCAGCCTGAGTTGATCACCGGTAAACGTTATTTTGCTCATTCAGGCAGCGATCCTGGCTCGGGAGACAAAGCGACAGTTCACTATTATGATTGGGATGCAGATACACTGACTTGGTCCAAGCCAAAGAATATTGCCCAGGGTGAGTCGGGTAAGGCTCCTGGGATTGGTTTGCAAATTCGCGTAGTCGACATGGATGGCGACGGCTGGAAAGATGTGGTCGTGCCAGGGAAATCAGGCACGCACATTATTTGGAATAAAGGGAAGTAGGGGGGGATTAGGTGCCAGTCAGCATATTTTGACAAATGACTATTCCTAGCATTAAAAGAATTTAATCCTTGTCACTGTGCTCTTTGATTACCCCTCGGCCGAGGGGTGGAAATGGGGGCGAGAAAATACTCCCTTCTCTTCTTAAATTTGGGGTGAATCCTGCCTTTCAGGGTGTTCGTGGGCTGAAGGCCGTAGTGTCCAAGAAATATATGCACGCACAGGGACTGCGCCAAGCGAGCGGCGCAAGGCAAAAGAGGCACCGGTTTTTGAGCTGGGTAACTCGGCGACCGAGGACGAGAAATAAAGTGCGGAAAAAGACTACCCACAAACGCTAAAATAGATTGCTTTTAAAATTATGAACTACCGAGATCGAATCACAATCAACCCAAACCAATGCGGGGGGCGACCTTGTATTCGCGGAATGAGAATCAGGGTGAAGGACGTTCTTGAAATGCTTGCTTACAAAGTTCCCGTTGCCGAGATCCTCGAAGATTATCCCTATCTTGAAGAAGAGGACATCGATGCCTGTATCCAGTACGCAGCAGCCCAATCGGATCACCCTATTTTTGAGGCGGTTTGAAAGCTATGCGTTGGATTATTGATGCGCAACTAACTCCAGCATTGGAGGGACTATTGATCGAGCGAGGGCATCAGGCGGAGCATGTAAAAATAGTGGGCATGCGCGATGCTTCCGATAGTTCGATTTGGGATTAAGCTTTGGAAAATACGGCCATCATACTGACCAAAGACGAGGACTTTCAAACCCGGGCAATGATGGCAAAAGTCGCGCCGGTTATTGTTTGGCTTCGAATTGGAAACTGCTCGCGTCGTGCGCTCCTTGAATGGTTCGAGCCCTTGCTTGATGGCATCGAGGAACGGCTTGAAAGAGGCGACCCACTAATTGAGGTAAGACAACAACCCTATCTTCTCCCTTAGCTGTGAGTCCACTCCTGCCAACACTAATGCTCGAAAAGCCTATTGAGGCAGGATCGCGTGCGCGTGGTTTTATTGAACGACGCTCGTATGAGTTCCTCCTTCCTGTGGAGTTTGGCATGCACTGGATGCCAACGGTGTTCCTGAAGCAATCCGCTACTTGCCTTTTTGCAATGGGCTAAGAAATTTTCGCTCCCGATTCCTGGAACTCTTTGGCTTTTTCCTGCATGCCTTCTTCGATCGCCTTGGCATCTGTCATGCCGTGCTCTTTGGCGTATTGGCGAACTTCTTCTGAGATTTTCATGCTACAGAAGGTGGGGCCACACATGGAACAGAAGTGAGCTGATTTGGCTCCTTCCTGAGGCAGGGTTTCGTCGTGGTAACCACGGGCCCGGCTGGGATCGAGTCCAAGATTGAATTGATCATCCCAGCGGAATTCAAACCGGGCTTTGCTCACGGCGTTATCTCGGTGCTGTGCTCCGGGATGCCCTTTGGCAAGGTCGGCGGCGTGGGCGGCGAGTTTGTAGGTCACGACTCCGGTGCGCACATCGTCGCGGTCCGGCAGTCCAAGATGTTCCTTCGGCGTGACATAACAAAGCATGGCGCATCCATACCAACCGATCATCGCGGCTCCGATGCCGGAAGTGATGTGATCGTATCCGGGAGCGATATCAGTTGTCAGCGGTCCGAGAGTGTAGAAGGGAGCTTCGTGACACCACTCGATTTGTTTTTCCATGTTTTCCTTAATCATGTGCATCGGCACGTGACCGGGGCCTTCATTCATCACCTGGACACTTTTTTCCCAAGCGCGGGTAGTGAGTTCTCCCTGGGTTTTAAGTTCAGCAAATTGAGCGGCGTCATTGGCGTCGGCGATTGATCCGGGACGTAAGCCATCACCGATGGAGAAGCTGATGTCGTAAGCGGCCATGATGTCGCAAATGTCATCCCAGTGTTCGTAGAGGAAGCTTTCCCGGTGATGATAGAGGCACCATTTGGCCATGATGGAACCACCGCGACTGACGATTCCGGTGGCGCGTGTCGCGGTCATCGGAACAAAACGCAACAGCACAGCTGCGTGGATGGTGAAATAGTCGACGCCTTGCTCGGCTTGTTCGATGAGGGTATCGCGGAACACTTCCCAGCAGAGGTCTTCAACGCGGCCATTGACTTTTTCCAGCGCCTGGTAAATCGGCACGGTGCCGATTGGGACGGGGGAGTTGCGAATGATCCACTCGCGGGTGGCGTGGATGTTTTTTCCGGTGGAAAGATCCATTACGTTGTCGGTTCCCCAGCGGGTGGCCCAACGCATTTTTTCCACTTCTTCGCTGATGGTCGAGCTGACGGCAGAGTTGCCGATGTTGGCGTTGATCTTGACCAAGAAATTCCGCCCGATGATCATCGGCTCGGCTTCAGGGTGATTGATGTTTGACGGAATGATGGCGCGTCCGCGCGCAACTTCGTCACGCACAAACTCCGGAGTGATGAATTCGGGAATGGCCGCGCCAAAGCTTTCCCCTTTATGCTGGAAATTCATATCAGCGCGAGCAGCTGTCGGGTCTTGAGATGCTTTATAGGCAGTTTCCCGTCCGAGGTTTTCGCGAATGGCGATGTATTCCATCTCCGGGGTGATAATGCCCTCACGTGCATACCAGAGCTGGGTGACCGGATGCCCTGCTGATGCGCGTAAGGGCTGACGGCGCAGGCCGGGATATTCGATCAGTTTGTTTTCTGGGGCTTTGTTTTGATTGTGCTTATCAGAGTGTTCGTCGGAAAGATAGCCATTATCCATGGGTTTGACATCACGTCCCTGGTATTCTTCGACGTCATCGCGGGCCGTAATCCAGTCTTTTCTCAGTGCAGGCAGGCCATCTTCAACTTTGCCCTGGAAATCGGGGTCGCCCCAGGGGCCGCTGGCATCGTAGATGCGGATAGGTTCGTTGTTTTCGATCTGGCCATCAGTGTGGTGGGTTGGCGCGAGATCCACTTCCCGCATCGCTACGCGGATGTCCTTATGAATAGAGCCGTCGATATAAACCCTACGGCTGTTGGGGAAATCGGAGGATTCTGCGGATTCGTTGTCGGAAGCGGATGTGGATTCGGTTGGCGAGATCATGATGAAGGTCGGTTGATTTGGGCCAGTGTAGATTCTTCGTCTGACAAGTCAATAACACTGGCAGGATAGTCTGATATTTGTCGCCAGTTTTTGGGATTTGGTATTGCGTGTGAGCTGCACACGGCTTAATTGGAATCTCCCCGTGGCGTCGCGTCGCGCTGAAGGCCCACAGACGCGGAGCGAAGGCGGAACCACGAAAAATGCACTCGTAAGGTATTTCACCATCATTAAAGTAAACATCATTGATCGTTATATCGGATGGCAGGTTCTGCTTGCCTCGTTTTTTGCGGTGGTGATTTTGAGTGTGGTGTTGGTTCTGGGCAACATTTTTAAAGAGCTGTTATCCCAATTGGTGGATCGCCCGGACATCAGCATAGGGTTTGTGATTAGGTTCATGCTTTATGTATTGCCGTTTTCGTTGAGCTTGACCATTCCCTGGGGGTTTTTGACTGCGATATTGTTGGTATTTGGTCGCCTTTCTGCTGACAATGAACTGGTGACGCTACGAATGGCGGGACTGAGCATGGCTCGAATTTGTGCATCTGTCATGGTTCTGGCGGTGAGTTTTTCGATGCTTTGTTTCTGGTTGAATATGAGTGTTTCTCCGGTGATGAAGCAGAAGATAAAAGAGATGTTGCCCAATATGATTTTCAACCTGGCGAGGGAAAATCCGGCAGGCTTGTTTTCTGATCATCAGGTGATGACCGATATTCCCCGGCATATGGTTTACGCCGAAAAGACTGAAGACGGATTAACGAATTTTCAGATGATCAAGTTGGATTCTAGTAAGCATCTCGAAATTTTTGTGACGGCCAAAAAAGTGGAGCTAAGTAGCGAATTGGAGAGTGGTGTGCCGAGGATGGTACTCGAAATGGAAGATGCTTATTTTGAGTTGAAGGCAAATTCCGATGCTAAGAATTTCGCCGAAATTCAGCCTTATCTGGCTGAGCATGCACCGATGTCGATCGGCTTGGATAGTCTGCGGAAGAATAATAAAAAGGTGAAACCTGAGACGCTGAAGTATGGCGAATTAATGGAGACGCTGAAGAGGGAGGATCTGAGCCGGGGGCAACGTTCTTCCCTGAAAACTGAAGTCAGTCTCAGGTTTTCGTTTTCACTGGCCTGTGTGACTCTGGCGTTGATAGCGATACCACTTGGTATTACGGCCCAGCGACGGGAGACTTCAATTGGGTTCGCAATGAGCTTGTTGGTAGGAATTACTTATTTCCTATTGATGACCATTGCTGAAATGATGAGGGCTAAAGAGCACCTGTTCCCGCATTTACTGGTATGGCTACCGAACCTCATTTTTCTGGGCCTAGGTTATTTTCTCTTCCGGCGGATGAGTGCAAAATAGCCTTGCAGCGGGATCTGCTCGCTGTGAAGGGCGGAGTGCAATGAAATTGATCAGGCGATCATAGTTTTTCGGCGCAGCCTGACTGCTTTGGCAAGGTTGTCTAGCATCTCAATGGTGGTGTCCCAGGAGACGCAGGCATCAGTCACACTTTTTCCGTATTCCAACTTGTCCAGATCATCCATCGGTTGGTTGCCTTCCAGCAGATTGCTTTCGATCATGACGGAGGCAATGGAGTTTTCGCCTTCCGCTATTTGGCTGGCGAGGTTGCTTGCGACATCCGGTTGTTTGCGAAAGTCCTTACAGCTGTTGCCATGACTGCAATCGACCATCATGCAGGTGGCGAGGTTTTTTTCTTTCAGGCGTGTGCGCACGCCTTCGATATTTTCACTGTCGAAATTGGGGCCGGCGCTTGATCCTCTTAGAATCAAGTGACAGCCTGGATTGCCCTTAGTGGAAACAATGGCGGCGGTGCCGTTTTTGGTGACCGACAGGAAGTGATGCGCTTGTTGCGAGGCTTGAATGGCGTCGAGGGCTATCTGGATGCTGCCGCCGGTGCCGTTTTTGAACCCAACGGGCATACTGAGGCCGGATGCCAGTTCACGATGGATCTGACTTTCGGTAGTGCGAGCGCCGATCGCGCCCCATGAGATGAGGTCAGCGTAAAACTGGGGGCTGATCGTATCAAGAAATTCCGTTCCGGCGGGGATGCCGATTTTCAGCAAGTCGCGCAGCAGATTGCGGGCGGTTCTCAAGCCCAGATTGATATCGTAACTGTTGTCCATTCCTGGATCATTGATCAGGCCTTTCCATCCAACCGTGGTGCGTGGTTTTTCGAAATATACCCGCATGATGATCAGCAGGTCGTCGCTTACGGTATCAGCGTAATCTTTCAAGCGCTGCGCGTATTCGAGGGCCGCTTTGGTGTCGTGAATGGAGCAGGGGCCGACCACGACTAATAAACGATCGTCTTTGCCGAGCAGTATGTTTTCAGCCTGTTCCCTGGATTCTTTGACGAGTAGGGCTTCTTTTTCGTCGACGGGTATTTCCTCCATCAGCACGATCGGGGCGATCAGTTGATGCAAGTCTGCGATACGGATGTCGTCTGTTGTGATTGACATGGGGCGCATATAAGCGGTGATATTGGGTATCACCAAAGAATAATTTTTATTTTTGCTGAGTTAGAATTAAATATCCAGGAGTCAGAATGAAAAAAACATCGTCATCCCAGAACCAAAAAGACTTTACCGGGGGCGGGATTTTTTCGCTGCCATCGAAACGCGGAAGCACAGGCAAGGCCGAATTTGATAGCCGGGTGGAGAAGCTGGTTGCTGACTGGGGCGGCGGAGAGAACCATGAGCTGATCGAAGAATTGATCATCACGGCCCTGCGGATCAGCAGCGACGATGTATGCGAGGCTGATCTAAAGCTGTTCAATCGCACTTTGAAAGAGATGCAGGCGACGTCGCATGTATTCGAGCCCTATGCTCGTGAGCACAAGGTGGCGGTTTACGGTTCTGCCAGAACAGAGCCGGGGCAGCCTGAATACGAGGCGGCTAAGGAGTTTGCGGACAAAATGAGAGAGCATGGTTTCATGACTATCACCGGTGCAGGCGAGGGCATCATGGGGGCGGCCCAGGAAGGTGCAGGTAGGGAAAATAGCTTTGGTCTTAATATTAAACTACCTTTTGAGCAGACGGCTAATGACACCATCATAGGGGATCATAAGTTGATGTTTTTTAATTACTTTTTTACCCGCAAATTGGCTTTTGTAAAAGAGTCGGATGCGGCGGCGTTGTTTCCCGGCGGGTTTGGAACAATGGATGAAGGCTTCGAGGTACTGACCCTGATGCAGACCGGAAAAGCGTCTATTTTTCCAATTGTGATGGTTGATGCGCCGGGCGGTAGTTACTGGAAAACTTTTGAGCAATTTATCCGTGAGCATTTGTTTCGCTTGAACCTGATCTCAGAAGAGGACTTCAACTTATTCAAGATCACCGATTCTGTGGATGAGGCGGTAGCGGAAATATTGCATTTTTACCGAGTTTTCCATTCTTATCGTCATGTGAGGGATAAGATGGTGATTCGTTTGAACCGCAAGATTCGCCCAGAGGATGTGAAAAAGTTGAACCGTGATTTTGCGGATCTGCTTGTCAAAGGGACGATTAAGCAGCAAGGAGCTTTGAAAGAGGAGGCTAACGAGAGATCCATTGTGGATCTTCCGAGGTTGGTTTTTAGGGCGAACAGGAGCCGTCCGGGAAGAATTAGGCAATTCATCAATGAGATAAATAGCTTTGATGCTTAATGAGCTGTAAATTATATTACGTTTTAATCGTTTTAATTATTTGAATGAGTGATCCGGCCTCCCTGGCGTTTTTTCTATGAGTGCATCGTCATCTAAACTGCGTTTGGATCAATTACTTGTGGAGCGTGATCTCTGTGACTCCCGGGAGCAGGGCAAGCGATTGATTATGTCTGGCAATGTGGTGGTGGACGGGGTTCAGCAACCCAAGCCGGGTTCTAGAGTGGCCAGCGACAGCGTGATTCGAATCAAGGAGCGGCCCAAATTTGTAGGCCGGGGAGGTTTGAAGATGGAGGGAGCCTTGCAGGCTTTCGCTTTGGATACGCGGGGGAAGGTGGCGCTCGACATAGGAGCTTCCACCGGCGGCTTTACAGATTGCCTACTGCAGGGAGGTGCGGAGAAGGTTTACACCCTGGATGTGGGGACCAATCAACTGGCCTGGAAAATTCGCTCTGATCCAAGGGTGGTGGCGCGTGAAAACTTTAATGCGCGTTATTTGAGTCCGGATGATCTGCCGGAAAAGGTTGATTTGATAGTTATTGATGTGTCTTTTATTTCCCTGACTTTAATTTTAGGCCCCGCCTTTGCGGTTCTTCGAGAGCAAGGTGATTTGATATGTTTGATCAAACCGCAGTTTGAATTGGCACGAGAAGATGTTGGCAAAGGAGGGATCGTTCGCGATGATAAATTAAGAGATGCGGCGGTGGAAAAAATTCGCAAATTTGTCACTGTAGATATAGCAAAACACTGGCATAAAATCGTTCCATCGTCTATAAGTGGCACCGATGGTAACCAGGAATTTTTGGCATGGCTGAAACACGAATCGGATTAATTGCTAACCCCCACAAGGAAGGGGCTGCTGAGTTGCTGAGGAAGCTGATCGATGCATTTGCGTCGCTTGGGATCGTTACCAATCTGGAAAACACGTCGGCTGATCTTATTGGTGCGGAGGGGGGAATGGAGTTGGAGGACTTAGGTGCGGCATCAGATATTTTAATTGTTTTAGGCGGGGATGGATCATTGCTTTGGGTTTTCAACCAATTGAGGGAGAATATTAAGCCGCTCGCAGGGATCAATATAGGCACACTTGGCTTTCTCAGCTGTACGACGGGAGAGGGATACCAGAAGCTAGTGGATGCGATTGCCGGGAACGAGTTTTCTATCAGTGATCGCGCCATCGTGAAAGCATCTCTGACGATTGACGAGGAGGGCAGTGCCATAGAGGGAGGGGAATATTTTGGGGTAAACGAAGTGACTATCAGCCGGGCATCTAGCTCACGGGTGATACGAATCGAAGCGTCGGTTGATGGGAAGTTTGTGAATCATTATTCCGGCGACGGAGTCATTATTTCTACCCCAACGGGTTCTACGGCCTACTCATTATCTGCTGGCGGTCCTATCATTGACCCTGCGGCAGGAGTTTTTTCCATGACCCCTATATGTCCTCACGGTTTGGCAAATCGGGCAATTGTGATGAGTGATTCCAGCGCTATTGAATTACAGATGCCTGCGCCTCGTGATCCTTTACTGCTGTCGATCGATGGGCGTCCGGTGGCTGAAATCGAATCTGCGGCGACCGTAAAAATAGAACGCGCTGCATTTGACCTGCCCTTGCTGATGATGGCAGATGCGTCCTTTTATGAAGTTTTGCATCACAAGCTGGGGTGGTTCGGAAGCGCGGTGATGAATCGTAATTCCGAGTGATGAGTGATGAGTGATCAAATAAAAGGAAAGCGAATAGGCTTTATTGGCCTCGGTTTGATGGGGAGGGCGATGGCGGAACATTTACGTGATGCTGGGGCTCAGATGATTCTGCACAATCGAAGTCGGGGGGTGGTGGATGAGTTGCTTGCGAGCGGAGGAATGACGGCGGCGAGTTGCCCTGCTGATGTGGCTGAGAAAGTAGGTGATGGCATCATCGTTCTTTGCCTGACCCGGACAGCGTCAGTTGAAGATGTGATGAACGGTAGCGAAGGTTTGCTGGCGAAAGTGGTCGCAGGCTCTCTGGTTGTGGACATGGGGACGACCGCAGTGAAAGCGACGCGGAATTTTAATGCGGCATTGCAGGAGCGAGGCGCTTCGCTGGTCGACGCACCAATCTCAGGCGGACAGGGAGGCGCCCGGTCAGCAGCTTTAACTATCATGGCTGGTGGTGTTGAGAAGGATTTCGATCGAGCCTTGCCTTTGTTTGAAGTGCTGGGGCAAAGGATTACTCACATGGGGGAATCCGGGGCGGGGCAGGTGACAAAAATGGCGAATCAGATCATAGTAGCTCAGACAATCGACGCCGTGTCGCAAGCGTTGACGATTGCGCGGGCGAATGGAGTAGAGCCTGGCTTGGTGAGAGAGGCTTTGATTGGCGGTTTTGCCGATAGTAGAATCTTGTCGGAGCACGGTGAAAGAATGGTCAAAGGGGATTTTGAACCGGGAGGCAGGGCGGAGTGCCAGTTGAAGGATGTGCTCGAAGGGCGTGATTTGATGGAGCAGAGCGGTCTGGATTTTTTGAGCTTACGAGCCAATTTAAAAAATTGGGAAAGCATGATTGAGCGAGGTGACGGCGGGTTGGATCACAGTGGTTTGATCCGCTTGTATGATTCGAATTGAATACGCCGTGCGAGCTATGTGCGATTTTACAATTGTAACATTGCGAAAAGCACTTGTCTGGGCAAGCGTATCTGCAGATAATGAAAAATTTGATTTTAATACGTCATGCAAAATCGAGTTGGGACGAACCTGGCGTTGGGGACCGTGAAAGACCGCTCAACAAACGGGGCCTGGCAGACGCGCCAATAATTGGTGCGGCGTTGAAAGAGCGTGAAGTGCAGCCGGACGTGATTATCGTCAGTCTTGCCGTCCGCGCGTGGACGACGGCTGAATTGATCGCCGATGCCTTGGAGTATCCGCGTGAGGAATTGGTGCAGGAGTCCGCCATCTATGCAGCCAGCTTGAGTTCGCTGATGCAGGTGGTTCAAAATATCGATGAAAAGGTAGAAACGGCATGTTTGATCGGTCACAATCCGGGTTTTGAAGATTTGATAAATAGTTTGATTCCGGGGATGCCGGTGGATCATATGCCGACTTGCGGTGTGGTTCGTATGCAGTTAAAGAGCGATACATGGGGGGCTGTCGAAGTAGGTGACGGAGGATTGGTGGAGTTTTTCGCCCCAAAAACTTTGTAGCGGGGAAAAGTAATAAGAGCAAGCTGGGGGAATCCTGGAATTTTTTGGATAGGGCTTGCTGATTTTTGGTTCTTTAAACACGCACGATTTTGAAAACTTTATTAATGAGCAACGAGTATCCGCCGAATGTGTACGGTGGTGCTGGTATTCACGTCCAGTATTTGGCCAGAGAGTTGGCTAAGTTGTGTGAAGTGGAGGTGCGCTGTTTTGGTGAGCAACGAGAAGACGAGAGCAATCCTGTGGTTTGTGGAGCAGGATGGGATCGCTCGGGTTACACCGCGCCGGAACATTTGCATTCGGTCTTTGGTGCCTTGCAGCGGTGCTTGGAGTTTAACACTCGAAATATTGATGCTGACATCGTGCATTTGCACACTTGGTATACGCACTTCGGCGGGATACTGGCCAAACAGAACTATGGACTGCCGATGGTGGTGACGGCACATTCACTTGAGCCTTTGCGTCCCTGGAAACGTGAGCAACTGGCAGGTGGTTATGATTTTACCGTTTGGCTGGAAAAGACCACTATTGAAATGGCAGACCGGGTGATTGCTGTCTCCAAAGAAACCAAAGCGGATATTCTGAACCACTTTGATGTGCCTGAGGAAAAGGTGCCGGTCATTTATAACGGCATCGATCCCGAGGAGTATCATCCGATACAGGCTCCGGAAAAGTTGCAGGCACATGGAGTTGATCCTGATTGTCCCTATGTGTTGTTTGTTGGACGCATTACGCGGCAGAAGGGAATTGTTCATTTGGTGAATGCGATCAAGCATCTGGATCCGGATACTCAGGTGGTGCTGTGCGCGGGAGCGCCGGATACACCGGAGATCAAAGCTGAAATGGTTGCGGCGGTGGAAAAGGCTAAAGCGTCGAATCCGCATGTCGTGTGGATCGAAGAAATGGTGGATGATACCACTAAGATTGCGCTTTATTCCCACGCGACAGTATTCTGTTGTCCATCGATCTACGAGCCTTTTGGGATCATTAATCTTGAGGCGATGGCTTGCGAAACTCCAGTGGTCGCATCCAAAGTCGGCGGGATGAAAGAGGTGATTGTTGAAGGGGAGACTGGTTGTTTCGTGAAATTGGAACAACAGAGTGAAAGCCCTTTCGAAGCGGTTGATCCTGATACTTTTGCCAGAGACCTGGCTGCGGCGATCAATCGATTGATGGGCGATTCGGACTTGTGTGAGAGAATGGGAAAGGCGGGGCGTCAACGAGTGATCGAAAAATTCAGTTGGTCAGCGATTGCTCAACAGACTCTCGATTTGTATGAGGAAGTGTGCGCTGAGAAAGGGTAATGTGTTTGGATAACCCCTGTATTAAGAGGAAAGAGGAATGTTTGTAGATCATATTAAAATTCAAGTCAAAGCAGGAAACGGGGGCAATGGAAGCGCCAGTTTTCGGCGTGAAAAGCGTGAAGCAAAAGGTGGGCCGGATGGCGGCGACGGAGGACGGGGGGGGGATGTTATTTTTAAAGTGGATCTTCACACCGATCATTTAAAAACTTTTTTCTACCAGTCCATGCATAAGGCTGAGCATGGTAAGAATGGTTCCAGTAACAGGAAGACTGGTAAATCGGGAAAAAACCTGATCCTAAAAGTGCCTCCCGGAACCTTGATTTTTCAAGGCAGTCGGCCAGTGCCGATTGTTCAGGTGGATGCTCCTGACTGGGGTGGGGAAGGCCCTGATGAGCGGAAGGTGAAAATGACTTCCGGGTTTGAACCGCTCCTTGAAGAAGAGGCGATTGTTGCTGAGCCAATTGTTGATTTGACGGAAGTGGGTCAGGAATTTGTCATATGCAAGGGAGGGGCGGCAGGCAAGGGTAATGTGAATTTCAAATCGGCTACAAATCAGGCACCTACGGAAACGGTTCCGGGAGGGATTGGTGAGGAGGCGGTTTTTTATCTGGAGCTGCGGAAGATCGCTGATGCCGGGCTGGTCGGTTTTCCCAACGCGGGCAAATCCACCTTGTTGCGGGCTTTGTCTGCGGCCAAACCCAAAGTGGCGGCCTATCCATTTA
This sequence comes from Verrucomicrobiota bacterium, assembly GCA_013152075.1. Lineage (GTDB taxonomy): Bacteria > Verrucomicrobiota > Verrucomicrobiia > Verrucomicrobiales > DEV007 > JAADHD01. Next base: position 14,844 of record JAADHD010000159.1, read on the forward strand.
CCACTTTGAAGCCGATGGTGGGGGTGGTGGAGTTTCGCGGTTTCAGTCGCTCGACGATTGCAGATATCCCGGGCTTGATTGAAGGCGCACACAACAATGTCGGCCTGGGGCATGAATTTTTGCGGCACATCATGCGCTGTCGATTGTTGATGTTTGTCGTTGATATGGCGGGCACGGATGGTGATGACCGGCATCCGGTCAGTGATATCCAGATGCTGCGAACGGAGATCAAACTCTACAATGAAGAGCTGTCGTCGAGGCCATGGGTCATTATTGCCAACAAAATGGATTTGCCGGAAAGCCAGGCCAATCTTGAGGGCTTGAGGTTGAGGTTTCCCAAGATTGAAGTGATTCCGATATCAAGTGGTGAAGAGACGGGGCTGACTGATTTGAAGGAGAGGCTGCAGTTGTTGATCGGTCATCGGCCGGAGTAGGGGTGGAGAATTAGGAATTAGGAATTAAGAATTAGGAGCCGAGGCGAAGCCGAGACAGCCGGAGCTATAACTGAACGAAGGCAATTAGGCATTGAGGACTAGAGAAGATCTGGAGGCAGCTGAGAACGCGGGGCTGTGCGACTATGCCCAGCGTGTGATCGATAGTTTTGGGCGTGAAGTTCCGGAGCCGGAGCATCGGTTGAGGACTGCTTATCAGCGTGACCGGGCGAGGGTGATTCATTCGACTGCTTTCCGCCGGCTGGAATACAAAACTCAGGTATTTCTGAATGGTACAGGGGATCATCTGAGGACCCGCTTGACTCACACGATGGAGGTGGCATCGATCAGTCGGGTGATGGCGCGGGCACTGGGTTT
>JAADHD010000159.1:15697-19597 GCA_013152075.1 Verrucomicrobiota bacterium
GGCATTCACCTTTTGGCCACACCGGTGAGAAGCGCTTGAATGAGCTGATGAAGGGGGCGGGTGGTTTTGACCACAATCGACAGAGCTTGCGAGTGGTTGAGGTTTTGGAATCAAAGTATCCAGATATGCCGGGTTTGAATCTGACCAGTGAGGTGAGGGAAGGTTTGCGCAAACATGAAGAGGAGTTTGTGAGGATCGACCCGCAGAGTGGGACTGAGACTCGATACCCGTCACCGTCGCTGGAGGCACAGATAGCTGATGTGGCTGATGAGATTGCTTATTACAGTCATGATTTGGATGACGGCTTGGACTATGGTTTGTTGCAGGAGGCCGATTTGGATAATATCGAACTTTGGAGGCAATGTGCGCAACAGGTGAAACAGGAGCATCCGGATTTTGACGGCCGTGGTTTTCGCAGACAGGTCATCCGCAATTTGATTGATCTTGAGGTTGAGAACGTGGTAGAAGCCACAACTACCCGAATTGTGGATGCGGGAGTTCAATCGGCGGACGATGTGCGGACCTGCATGAAACCTTTAGCGGGTTACAGCGATGATCTTCGCCAAGCAAATGGTCAATTGCGTAAATATTTGTATCAGAATTTGTATTATCACCCGACCGTAGCCGAGCCCAATATGCATGGGGGAGAGCTGATCGAGAAGGTGTTCAAATGGCTTATCAAGCATCCGGAGAAGATGAGTGGGACCAGTGCAACACGCATTGAAAGCGAAGGTTTGGAGCGAACCGTTTGTGATTATATATCGGGAATGACAGACCGTTTTCTCATATCAGAAGCCGGGCGTTGCTGAGAATCGTGATTGTAGAGGCAATGAGAGGTATATTTTTTTCCAAAACAGGTGATGTTTTCGTTGCATATCACGGTTTTTGTGATTTTGTGGCCGCGACGAACTAAATTGAAAACCATTGATGGCATCAGGGTGATGCCGGAAACAAAGTAATGAGCGAAGTAGCGACAGATCTGAAAGAGTTCCAACTGCATGAAACCGACACAGGAAGTGCCGATGTGCAGGTGGCTCGTCTTACCCAGAGAATCAACCATCTTACCGGGCATCTCGGCGATCACAAAAAAGACGTATCATCACGTCGTGGATTGCTAATGCTGGTAGCGCGTCGGCGTAAACTTCTGGACTATTTGGCCAGAACCGACAATGAGCGTTATCTGAAAATGCTTAAAGGTCTTGATTTGCGTCGGTAACCCCGGCGCTTTTTGCGTTTTAAACGCAGTGATCTTATTCCAGAGAGGCTGACCCGTTTTAGGATCAGTGTTATCGGTCATCAGACGCGATAATCTTGGACGGGTAATTATCACTCGGAGAAACGCAAAGACGCACAACAAACAAAGTTGCCACCAGGCGAATGAATGCACACGCTTCTGTGTGCAACTTGGGCATTAGGCCTTCTCAGAAATCTTCTGAGGTCATTCATTTACCCCTCACAGGCTTAATCAAACATTTCGTCAATTTAAGTAAACAAGAAGGAAGAAAAAAATGAGTATAGAATCAGTATCGTGCCAGGTTGGCGCACATGAAATAACAATCGAAACGGGTAAAATGGGCAAACTTGCCGATGGAGCCGTAACCGTGACTTGCGGAGACACCCTTATTCTGGTGACCGCAGTTTCGCAGACCAAAGTGAGAGACGGCCAGAGCTGGTTTCCACTGTCAGTTGAATACAAAGAAAAAGCCGCTGCTGTGGGACGTATCCCAGGTGGTTATTTCAAACGTGAAGGTCGCCCGACCGAGAAAGAAATTTTGACCTGCCGGATGACGGATCGCCCATTGCGTCCATTGTTCCCAAAAGGTTATTACTACGACACTCAGGTGGTGTCTTTGGTATTGAGTGCAGACGGGGAGAACGATCCCGACATTCTCACCATGAACGGCGCTTCTGCTGCTCTTTGTGTGTCAGACATTCCTTTTGCAGGCCCAATCGCCGCTGTGCGTGTGGGACGTGTGAATGGAGAGTTGATTGCTAATCCAACGCATAGCCAACGTCTTGAGAGTGATCTTGATTTGATCTATGCTGGCCGCCGCGAAGGGGTGAACATGATCGAGGGTGGTGCTTTGGAAGTTTCGGAAGAAGACTTCAAGAAAGCTCTGGAATTTGCTCAAGCGGCTATCGAGCCTCTTTTGACTGCACAGGAAGAACTGGCTGCTAAAGCTGGCAAAACCAAGCGTGAAGTTGAGCTGAACGTGGTTCCGCAGGAACTGTTGGACATCGCTTTTGAAGTGGCTGGAGAGCGCATCGCAGATGCCATCTACAAACCAAGCAAGCTTGAGCGCGGAAAAGCGGTCGGCGCTTTGCAGAAAGAAGTGGAAGATAAGGTCAAAGAAAAGTATCCCGACGCGACTCCGTTCGATGTTGAGCGTGCTTTTGATTACCTGCAGAAGAAAGCATTCCGTATTGGTATCATGAACACGCAGAAACGTGCTGATGGTCGTGGGGTTGACGAAATTCGTGCGCTCAGTGGTGAAACAAGCCTGATGCCTCGCGCTCACGGTTCAGCTCTGTTTGCTCGTGGAGAAACCCAGGCATTGTCTCTGGCAACGCTCGCTCCGGCAGACGAAGCTCAGTTCCTCGACGGATACACCGGCGGAGAAGACAGCAAGCGTTTCATCCTGCATTACCATTTCCCTCCATTCAGTGTTGGTGAAACCGGTCGTATGGGCGGCATCAACCGTCGTGAGATTGGTCACGGTGATTTGGCCGAACGTTCGTTGAAAGCAGTGATCCCTGATGTGGAAGAGTTTCCTTACGCGGTTCGTGTGACCAGTGAAGTGATGGAGTCCAATGGCTCGACTTCAATGGCTTCGGTCTGTAGTGGTAGCATGGCTCTTTACGACGCGGGTGTGCCGCTGAAACGTCCGGTCGCAGGTATCTCTGTTGGATTGGTTTCCGAGGACAACGATTCTGAAGAAATTGGTGAATATTACACCTTGCTCGACATCATCGGATCTGAGGATTTCTTTGGTGACATGGACTTCAAACTTTGTGGAACCAGCGAAGGAATTACTGGTTTTCAGTTGGATTTGAAACTTACCTACATTCCACTGTCATTGTTTTTCGAAGCGATTGACAAAGCGAAAGTGGGACGCGGAACAGTTCTGGAAGCGATGGAAGGCTTCATCGGAGCTCCTGCAGCTCTGAGCGAGCACGCACCACGGATTGAATCAATCAAAATTGATCCGAATCGTATCGGTGAGTTGATCGGACCAGGTGGAAAAGTGATCAAAGGCATCCAGGCCGAAACTGGTGCTGACCTTAACATCGAAGATGATGGCACCGTTCACATCTACGCAGCTAAGAAAGAAGGCTTGGATCGCGCAGTCGATCTGGTGAAGCGCATGATGGCTGAAGTCGAAGTTGGCGAAACTTATCACGGCAAGGTGGTCTCCACGACCAACTTTGGAGCCTTCGTTGAAGTGTTGCCAGGCAAGGACGGAATGATTCACATTTCCGAGCTGGCTGACTTCCGCGTAGACAAAGTCGAAGACGTTGTGAAAGTCGGAGACATGGTCTGGGCGAAGTGCATCGGTGTAGATGATCGCGGACGCGTGAAAATGAGCCGTAAAGCGGCCATGGCAGAACGCGGCGAAGAAGCCGACAAAGAACTGGCTGGAGAAAGCCAGAGCTAAAACCGCAACGGAGCGTCCCGATTTTTTCGGCAGCCGCTTCGCTGAATATTCAATCAAGCCTTTCTCGTCTCACGATGGGAAAGGCTTTTTTGTGGGTTGACATAACTGTTCATAACTGTTCTTATGAACAGTTATGAAAAAAGTAGATAACAAAAGCGCCGACGTCCCCGGGAGCGCCGACGTCCCCGTCGGCAATATTAAAAAAGAATGGTATTCACGCGGCTACTTACCACATCGCGACCGA
>JAADHD010000479.1:0-2789 GCA_013152075.1 Verrucomicrobiota bacterium
TTTGTAGGGGCAACCCCCTGTGGTTGCCCTATGATCAGGGTAAGCACAGGGGCTTACCCCTACAGGATGGCCGAAACGATGATCAAGGCCATTTTCTTGATGTATGCAACACCCTTAAAATGAATATAACCCCGTCTTTTTCAGTGTAGGGGAGGATATAGGGTAATCCCGGAATAACAAGTTCGCGTGTCCCTGCAACCCTTCCGGGCCGTCCGATTCCGGGTTGTTCAGCCAATATTCTGACGGTATTTAATATTTTCTGCGCCACATTAGTCGCAGCCGCCGGCTTGTCTTCGGCAATAAATGCCACGGCTTTATCCAGATTATCAAGCGCCTTACGGGTCCATTTAACTCGCATCCACGCCCCATTTGTCGAATTCTGCGATCACGTCATCATCTGTTGCTATCTTGCCTTGATCCATCTCTTTTACGCCGTCTCTGACTTCCTGAACAAACCACTCCTCATAGTCAATAAACCGCTCGATGGCCTGATTGATCACCCAGGACCGTGAACGGCTCAACGTGTTTGCTAAACCGTCAATGCGCCCTATCATATCATCATTAATACGAACCGTCGTTGTTTTCATATGTCGCCTCCTGAAATTGTATGCGTCAAGAATACAATGGAATTCAAAGAATTATAGGAATAGTTGCCACCGAATTATTGTTTAAGTTTCTGTTTCTCTTTGTATCGAGCCGATCACCTGGAGATCATTAAAATAGGTTTTATAGATCCCGAGATCCCGTGAAAGAATGCAATCCGCGTGTACCAAGGCATGTGCGCCGATGAGAAAATCAGCCAAAACGTGAAATCGTTTTGATAATTTCGCTGCACATCGGGGGCAGGGGATTTCAAAATAATGGCCGCATTTGCCGCATGAAAAACGGTTTCTCTCTCCTTTTCGTGCATACTCCGCCCATCTCGATCCGGCCAGAAAGAGCGCTTTTGCATTGGAATAAACCAGCCGCATGCCCGTGTCGGCAAGAAACGATTTCAGTTCCGATTCAGAAGGGAACCCGGCCGCGAGTTCTGTGAAAACGATTTCGCTGATAATAAGCTTACCCTTCGATAAATGGCGATCCAGAAGCATCTTTGAGGATTCGCCGAAAGGCTCTCCCGGAATCAGGACATCCAGAATGATGTTTGTGTCAACGGCCGTTATCATGTCCGCGGGCCTCTTTCACCAGATCATCGCTCAGTTTCCCTTCCAGATGTTTCAGTTTGCCTGCCCATTTATCGAAAGGAGATTTGGTAAGCGCTTTGCTGATGATCAACAGGTTGTTTTTTTCCTCAAACCCCACCGTCTCGCCCGGGTGAACGCCCAGCCTTTCCCGAATCTTTTTGGGGATGGTGATTTGTCCCTTGGATGTAACCTTTGCAACAATCATGATTCGCCCCTTGTAAGGAATTATTATTCTTACCTCAATGGTAAGGAATCGGCCGCTTTTTGTCAAGAATTATCAGCCCCATTGTTTTAAAATCGAAGTTGACACGTTTTTCGTAAGCAATTTGAGGCCGGAGATATGTTTTCGTGGCCTCAATCATCGTTTCAGCCACAATCTTTGTCGCGTAAGAAACGCGACCTACGACCAATCTTCCATGGTTTCGATTTCGTAGGCCGGGATTCTTTCCCGGTAATTCTTGATGATTGGCTGAAACGATGATCAACGCCGTTTTCATTCAGGCATTGTTTATTGATTTTTCCTGAATTATAGAGACACCTTACTTGATTACTCAATTTTTGTCATAAGTTATTGCCAGAAAGATGGAATTGAGCAATTATAAATCAGAAAATGAAGCTGGACGGCAATGGCTGTGTTATATTGAAATTATGATTAAAAATATTAAAGGAATGCGCATTCCACGAAAAGGAAATAGAGCCCATGGAAATTGGACGCAATGCACCGTGCCCCTGCGGGAGCGGGAAGAAATATAAGAAGTGCTGCATGAATAAGGACGCTCATACCGTGGTTGAATCAAGTGAATTCATTTTGCACAAGCTGCGCAATACTGAAAACGAGCTTGTTAAAACGCTGATGGCATTTGCCGCAATACGGCTTGGTGAAGAGGCTTTGAGTGAAGCGTGGGATGAGTTCTGGCTCCGGGATGAGGAAGAGATCGATACGGAGGGGTTGATGGACATTGATTCCATCTTCGCCATTTGGTTTGTTTTCATCTGGGACGCATGGGATATACTTGATGAAATTGACGGCGGTTCTGAAATCCTGGAGCTTCCAAGGGTGACGATCGCCATGCTGTATATGGAAGAAAATCCGGAATTGCTTGATGATTTCCAGCGCCGGTATATCCGGGAATCATGTTTGCGGCCTTATAGTTTTTACCAGATAACCGGAGTGCGCGAAGGCCGGTCATTGACCCTGCGGGATATTTTGCTGAAGCAGACCCATGTCGTACTCGAAAAGCAGGGTTCACGGCCGGAGATGAAGGGGGGCATCCTTTTTACAAGAGTTGTTACCTTAGATGGCGTCTCCGTGATGGCGGGCTGTTTTCCCCTGGTTATTCCGCCGCATTATCAATCTCCAATCATTGATTTGCGCAGGCATATGGAAAAAGAAGAAGGCGGCATGCTGAGTACAGGATCGTTGTTGGAAAATGATTTTGAATTGCGGGAAATATTTTCCGGTATTTACGATAATTCCCGGGAACGGACATTGCCTGAACTGCAAAATACGGATGGCGAAGCGCTGGTGCCCGTTAAACTGCTTTACGATCTTTTATATACGCCGGAAGAAGCATTTGCCCGCCTGAAATCACTTGCTGAGGGCAT
>JAADHD010000479.1:2850-3500 GCA_013152075.1 Verrucomicrobiota bacterium
CAGGCGCGCTTCGATCAATCCGTTTTCCCTGGCTGAAAAAGGGCAACGAACAGCATCCGGAATGGGAAAATACGATAATTGGAGAGATCGAAATCAATAAAAAGAGGTTGAGCATAGAGGTGAACTCAGTCAACCGGTCGGATATCATCCAAAAAGAGATTGAAAAACGTTTGGACGATAAGGCGATTTATAAAAAATCCGTGATGACGTCCATTGAAAAAATGCTGGAAAAAGCGAATAAAGCCGGGTCTGATTCCAAGGCGCATGAGCTTAAAGCAACACACGATGAACTGATGCAATTGCCGGAGGTAAAGGCAAAACTAGCTGAAATGGCAAAAAAACACTGGGATTTGTGGTCCGATATTCCGGTGCCTGCCTTAGGAAACATGACACCCCGGCAGGCCGCAAAAGACCCCCTTGGCCGGGAAAAACTCGAAGGTCTGTTTCTCCATTATGAGTCGATGAGCCGCGAGCAGGATCAGGATGAATTTAAACCGGATATTGCCGCGTTGAAACAGATGCTCGGGATGGTGACTGATAAAATCTGACCGGGCCGGGCGGGATTGACGTTTTATAAAAGTTTTGGCGTTGATCATCGTTTCGGCCATTTTTTGAAAATCTTTACCTTGTAGGGGCGGGGTTTATCCCCG
>JAADHD010000352.1 GCA_013152075.1 Verrucomicrobiota bacterium
TATGTGGCGTTCGCAAGACTTGGGCTGGCCGATTCCCGACTCGCCTCATGCCGTTTCGGTGGCGCTGCCCTTATGGCAACAGGAGATAGGATATGAAGAAAAGGATCCGGCAGTGCTTGAAAAACTGCAATGTGGATACCCCCGCTTTTTGCTGCACCCCGAGGTGGATCGACTCAATGCCATGGCCGAAAAGCGTTTAGCTGGAACGGGGGAAGCATGTGTGGTCTTTCCCTCCCTCCCGGCGGCTGAGCGATGTGTGGTTTATGTGCGAGAGCGATTTGGAGTCGAGGCGCGGGCGGAAGCTTTAGGTTGGGAACAACTCACCGCGGTGATTTTGCCAAGCAAGGGGAAAGAAGCGGCATTGAAATTCTGGCGTTATGGCGGAGAAATCGTTAGTAGCCGCATGGCGATGGCGGCCCTGGCGGCCGCTCCCGGGGAAAATTGTATCGGCGCTGAGCTTGCAAATAATGGGGTTATCGCTAAAAACAAATTGCGCCGTCGACTGGCTGAACTTAGCGGCCAAGCCGAGCAAAATGTGTTTTTATTCTCCTGCGGCATGGCGGCGATCTTTGCTGTTCAACGAGTCGCCTCCGGACGCTCATCCAACAGCAAGAGCGCTCAGTTTGAATTCCCCTATGTCGATGCTTTGAAAGTGCAGGAGGAATTCGGGCCTGGCGTTCATGAATATCTTGGCGGTAACGAAGATCCTGTCAAACAGCTGGAAAAGCGTTTGCAGGAAGAACAGCTGTCAGCGGTTTACACCGAGGTGCCAAGCAATCCGCTGCTGCGGACAGCTGACTTGCCTGCGGTGGGAGAACTGACCCGACAGCATGGAGTACCGCTTGTCATCGATGATACCGTGGGCACGGTAGTGAATGTGGATGCCTTTCGTTTTGCTGATGTGGTAACCACAAGCCTCACCAAATACTTCAGTGGGATTGGCGATGTGATGGGAGGTGTGGTGATCGTGAATCAGCACTCACCTTTTGCTGAATGGTTGTGTGAGGGGCTTCAACAGGAGAGCGGCGATGACCTTTGGGCGGAAGACGCGATTGTGCTGGAACAGAACTCTCGTGATTTTGTTGAGCGAGTGAATCAGATCAATCAGACGACTGAGCATGTAGTCGACTTTTTGAGCGACCATGCAAAGGTCGAGCAGGTCTGGTATCCGAGGGAGCGCTGTCGTCAAGAGTTTGATACTGTTCGGCGCGAAAAGGGGGGATTTGGGGGACTGCTTTCACTCCTTCTCAAAGACGCCGCAACTGCAGCGCCAAAATTTTATGATGCTCTGCAAGTAAGCAAGGGTCCTAGCCTGGGAGCAAACTACACGCTTGCTTGTCCTTACACGTTACTGGCCCACTACGACGAACTTGATTGGGCGGAAGCACAGGGTGTCAAACGCGATTTAATTCGGATCAGCGTGGGCCTGGAGAGCACAGAAGACTTGATCGGACGGCTGAAAGTGGCGTTTGAGTCGATTTGAGCATAAATCACACGCCCCGGGGGCTATTATTTATGAGGCGGTTATTCGCAAAAGGACAAAATTTCATTATGGTATTTGCGATAAGCCTAAAAAACGTGTAAAAATGGGTCAAGGAAGGGGATTTTTTTGAACGAAGTTGACTTTATTGCAGTCTATGCTAGCGACGGGTCTTACTGAGAACTGTGAAAATGCGGCTGCTTTGAGTGAATTTGAGCGAAAATGTTAATGTCTTTTTTAAAGGAAAAGACAAAATAGCCTCGTCAAACCGCTATAAATGCTGTAAGCGCTAAGCCGACCAAACGTATAAACGGTTAAGCAGATAGATTTTAGGAAATAGATTCGTAGTACCCCTGATCCCATAAAATAGAGAAAAGGAAAGAGACATGGCAAATCTTGAATTAGACGGAGGTATTAAAATTTACCTTCGAGAGATCGGAAAAACCCCGCTGTTGACGCGTGAGGAAGAGGTCGAACTGGCTGATCGCATCAAAGTCGGTGACGCTGAAGCGCGGGCCCACATGATCAAAGCGAATCTGCGACTGGTGGTGAAAATTGCACAGGATTACGCCAACTACGGTTTGCCATTGTTGGATTTGATTTCGGAAGGCAACATCGGGTTGATGAAAGCGGTGGAGCGCTTTGACCCGAACAAGGGAGGGAAACTCAGTACTTACGCTGCCTGGTGGATCAAGCAGTCGATCAAACGTGCGCTGGCAAACCAGAGCAAGACGATTCGGCTACCAGTTCACATGGTTGATAAAATTTCCAAAATGCGTCGTGTGGCCATGGTGCTGAGCGAAGAGCTCGGACGCGAACCAACGGATGAAGAACTGGCTGAAGAAATCGGTATTGACCGAGCCAAGCTTTCTCATCTGAAATCGGCAGCTTTGCGGCCGGCTTCATTGGACGCGCCTATCAGTGATGATGACAACACCGAGTTTGGTGAAATTATCGGCGATGAAAAAGCCCAGACTCCACTGGAGTTGGTGAGTCACAAAAACATGCACCTTCAGCTGGATGACTTGCTGGAAGTTCTTGATGAGCGTGAGCGTAAGATCGTCGATGCCCGTTTTGGACTGAATGGCCAGAAACCTAGAACGCTTGAAGAAGTGGGGCAGGTGTTTGGTGTGACTCGGGAACGAATCCGTCAGTTGCAAAATATTGCCCTGAAAAAATTGCGCCGTGCATTGCAGAAGAAAGAAGATCCAGGCCCTCGCCCTGTAGGGGGAGCGAGCCGGAAAACGGAAAAATCGGCAGTTCTGGATGCTCTTCTCGCGATGGAAGATGAGAGTGAGGATGTGATGCTCGCGAATACCTGATAGAGGTATTTTTCAACTCGCAACACTTAAAGTGATCTGGCACTTGGCAATTGGTGAGTCGCTTTCTCTGTCCTCATCAACAATGACGATGTGACCTTCGGCTTGGATGAGCCCGCCCATAACTGCCACAATTTTTGCATGGATGGCTAATTGATCATCGGGCCGCGCTGCGCCAAATATTTTTGCCTGACTGACGGCAGCCAGGCGTAGATTGGCGAAAGCGGGATCGTTGGTGGAATCAGATTGAGCGGCGATGCCAGCGACTTGCGCAATAGCCTCGATCATGAGCACGCCAGGCATCAAGGGGTTGCCAGGGAAATGAGCTGCGAGAAAATCCTCTGTGCCCTTGATGGTGTACAAGCCGCTTGCAGATATACCGGGATTTACAGCCGTGAGTTCATCCACAAAGCGAAAGTCCGGGCCGTGCGGGAGGGCGCTTAGTGAGTGTTTAAGAGGAGTGTTCATACACGGATAAGAAGAAATGGAACCTGTAGCGACTTGTGACGCACTTGTATATCACGCCTCAATTTACATGGAATGCAAAGAAGCAAAAGAATCGAAAGGGGCTTGATCAAAAAAAACCGACGTCCTAAAACCCCCGTAAGGAAATTGTCTCAGGACGCCGGCATTTTCACATCCCGTTCACTAGGTCAGGGTTGGATGATTACTACTGTCACTGATTCTCCCGAGCAGTTTCAGTAGTTTCCATGTGAATTGGTTTCGTACTTGCTGTTTAAAAATGATATATTGAGTGAAAAAGTGCTGACGCCCCGAGGTCCCCCCGAAAGGAAATTGAGCTCAAGGCGTCAGCGTTTTCACACCCCGTTCACTAGGTCAGGGGTTGGATGGTTACTACTGTCACTGATTCTCCCGAGCAGCTTCAGTAGCTTCCATGTGAAATAGTTTCATACTTGTT
>JAADHD010000275.1 GCA_013152075.1 Verrucomicrobiota bacterium
CTTGGTAATCGTTTCGTCCAGACTGAGGATTAGATTAGCTACGGTGGTCCAGGCGGCGAGTTCGGCAGCTTTGTGTTTTGATGATTTGGAAGTCAGGAGTTCATTTGCGGACTTGGGATTTTTTTGAAAGTGTTGCAACTGCTTGTCATGAAGGTTGGTAAGAACTTTGAGCTCATCTGTCTCGGGATAGCGAGCGGTGGCGAGACGGAATGCGTAACGAGCTCGTTCGGTGGCGGATGTTTTCGGTGATTCGTTCAGGGTTCGGTTCGCGAGATTCTCTGCAGCTTCGATGAAGATCGGGTCGTTCATCAGGACCAACGCTTGCAGCGGAGTGTTGGTTCGGGAGCGGCGAACCATGCAGGTTTCGCGGGTTCCGGCATCGAAGGCGAGCATGTTGGGCGGCGGAGACTGGCGTTTCCAATATGAGTAGAGACTGCGACGATGCAGGTCGGTTCCGGTGGAGGGTTCGTAACCCAGCTTGGCGTCATAGCTGACCGATTTCCACAATCCGGCGGGCTGGAAGGGTTTGACGCTGGGGCCGCCGATTTTTTCTGCCAGCAGGCCGGAGATGGCCAGGGCTTGATCGCGCACAGCTTCTGCGTCGAGTCGAAAACGCGGGCCGCGGGCGAGTTTCTGGTTGAGTGGATCAGCGGTGAACTGTGCAGGCGAAGCGCTCGAGCTTTGACGGTAGGTAGCGGAGTGAACGATGAGTCGGGCGAGTTGTTTGATGTCCCATCCGCTTTCGATGAATTCCACTGCCAGCCAATCGAGCAGATTCGGTTGCGACGGCCAGGCTCCTTGAGTGCCGAAGTCTTCAGTGGTTTTGACGATGCCAATTCCGAAAAACTGTTGCCAGATGCGGTTGACCGTGACCCGGGCGGTCAGAGGATGGTTGGGAGAAGTCAGCCATTGGGCGAATCCCAGACGATTGAGTGGCGTGTTTTTTGGTAAAGCTCCGAGGCTGGCGGGAACTCCGGCGGTGACGCTTTCACCATGCTGGTCGTAAACACCGCGTTTGAGAATAAAAGCTTCGCGCGGTTTTTTCATTTCCTCCATTACCATGGTGATGGGAATGGAGGTGTAAAAATCATCGCGCTTTTTCTGCAGGGCGGTGAGTTGATCGCGTGCCTCACGGGAGGCGGCGGGGGCGTGGTGTTCGATGTAGTGGTCGCTGAGCTTTCTTGCGAGAATGGGATCGCGTTGATCGGTCGGTCGGGCGATCACTTCCCGGATGAGTTGTCCGGTGGCGAGCGCGAGAACCTCCGGCTCGCTTAGGTTACGGTTATAAATACGCAGGTCATCGATTTTCCCCTCGAAGGAAGCGCTGGCTTTACGGCGACCAATGCGCAGCGGTTCGGTGTTGGTGATGTCGCCCTTTAGATTGTCGACGTTGATGCTCAAGGCCTGGGCTTTGCCGTCGATGAAAATTTTCACCCCGCTTGCTTTTTTGGATCCGTCGTAAGTCACAAAGAGGTGCTGCCATTGTTTGGTCGGGATGGAGTCGATGGTGGCGACTTCGATGGCGTTGTCTTTCCAGCGGTGGATCAAATGAAACTGCAACAATCCTTTGCGCAGGCTGAAATCGAATCCACGAAAGGCTTTGGTATCATTGGTTTTGGATATGATGCAGCCGGCATTTTTATCGGTATTAATCCAGGCTCCCAGTGAGAAGGCTTTGTCGGAATTGATGGGGAGATCGATTTCTGCTTCAACCGGTTTGCCCTGGTTGAGTTGAACCGCTTTACCAATTGCTCCCGGAATAAAAGTGGTGCCTTTTGGAAGCAAGTTGGAAGCTTTTTGCAGTCCGGTGCTCCGGGCATCTTGATCGAGCGGAAAGTGGACGAGCAAACCTTCGGAGGGAGCGAGTTGTGTCGATTGGCTAGCCTGTTTTTCCCAAGCGGCTTGCCCTGTTTGAATGGATTTGTTTATCGGGGCGTAGGCCTTTTTGGTGGCGGCGAGTTGTTGATCCAGGTTGGCGAGCATTTTTTCCTGATCGGGTGATGGGATGCGTAGCAGAGGAGCGGCGTTACCTTTTGAGCCGTCGAGCCCGCTCTCAGGAATGTTGTTGAAAAACGCAAAGAGACGGTAAAAGTCGCGTTGAGAGATGGGATCAAATTTGTGATCGTGACAGCGAGCGCAACCGATTGTCAGTCCCATCCACACGGTGCCAGTTGTTTTGATTCGGTCGGCGACGTATTCAACCCGGTATTCTTCCTGGATGATTCCAGTTTCATTGTTGACCATGTGATTGCGGTTGAAGCCAGTGGCGATCTTGAGAGATTGATTGGTCTTGGGCAGCAGGTCGCCGGCCAGCTGCTCGATGGTGAAACGATCAAAGGGCAGGTTGTTGTTGTAGGCGTTAATGACCCAGTCACGCCAAGGCCACATGGTGCGTCCCTGATCAGTGAAATAACCATTTGAGTCCGCGTAACGTGCGGCGTCGAGCCAGTAGCGGGCGAAGTGTTCGCCGAAACGTTTGGATTTCAGCAGGCGTTCGATCAGATTTTTATAAGCATCGCGGGACTTATCAGCTAGAAAGGCATCGACTTCCTTGGGCGAAGGCGGGATGCCGTTCAAATCAAGTGACAGGCGTCGGATCAGAGTGGCGCGGTCCGCAGCTTTGGTGGGGGATAAATTTTCATCGCCTAGCCGGGCGCGAACAAAATGATCGATGGCGTTGATGGGGTTTTCGGCATCATTTTGTGTGCTCTTGGTTTTTGGGATCTGCGGTCGTTTTGGTGAGATGAAAGACCAGTGATCTTGATATTCAGCCCCGGCCGGCCTTGATCCAGCGCCGTAGCAGATCAATTTCTGCGGGCTCTAAAGCGTCGTGATCCTTGGCAGGGGGCATTAGGTCGTCCTGATCGCGGGTGGTGATACGTTTGATGAGATCCGAAGAGTCAGGGTTGCCGGGCACGATGGCCGGGCGGGCGTCAGCGTGTTTTGCGATGGCGTTTTCACGTAGATCCAGACGCAAGTCTGCCTCGCGGGAACCGGCGTCGCGACCGTGGCAATGCAGGCAGTTTTCTGAGAGGATCGGACGGATGTCTCGATTGAAGGTGGG
>JAADHD010000293.1 GCA_013152075.1 Verrucomicrobiota bacterium
GTCACCCAACATCGAAATCCCCCCCGAACTTCCACCCTGGGTGTCGATCTGAATCTGCATCCCTTTTTCCGCACGCAGTATTTCCGCCGCCTCCGCCGCCGGCGGATTGACAGTCGTCGAGCCGTTAATTTTCAAAACATCCCCGCGGGCACTGCCGTTGACCAACGCAAACACCACAGCTAAAAGCAACATTCGCCGCGAAGGAATCCAAGATTTCAGATCGATCATTTCCATTATGTTAAAAATTATGCTTATTTGCGTATTGAAGCAAGCCACCACCCACCCCAACTCCAACAGATCCCCATGAGAACCTTCCTCTTCCTGCTATTATTCGCCACTCTCACACTCAACCTGAGGGCCCAGAAAACGCCCCCCTTTATCAAGCCGGAACCCGCTGGCGGTCGGTCCACTTTTGGATCAAAAATCCAACGCACCATGACCCTGTTGGCGACCAGCACGTCAAAAAAAAGCAACCATGTCCGCATCCTCTTCTACGGGCAGTCAGTCACCCGAAACCCCTGGTGGAATGACGTCGCTGACGACTTGCGCAAACGCTTTCCCCACGCCGATCTTGAAATCGAAAACCGTGCCATCGGTGGTTATGGTGGTCCGGTGCTGATCAACACCGCAGAGTTTGATCTCTATCCCTTTTACCCGGACCTGGTGATCTTTCACGTCTGGGGTGGAGTAGAAAGCGGACATCAAGAAAAAATTATCCGCCGCATTCGCCAACGCACCGCCGCTGAAATATTACTCTGGACCAGTAATCTGCGTTGGCCGGAATCCGTACCGCCCGATGGTGATCCCCAACACCCTGCGGTGCTTGCCAAAGACGCACAGGACCAGGCTATTTCTGATCTCTACAAACGACTAGGCAAGGAACTTTACTGTGAAGTAGCCGACGTGCGCGTAGGGATGCAGAACTACCTGAAAAAGCACAAACAGGTCGTCAAAGACACCCTGCGCGACACCGTTCACCCAAATGAACTGGGAAATTTTCTCATCGCAGAACTGGTCAAACCTCATCTGCGCTATGACCCCTCCTTTCCAAACGATCAATGGAAAAAGCTCGTCACCGACATCCCTGTGAATGATCCACGAATAAAATACGGCGAAAACGGATCTCTGACACTACCCTTCAAGGGCAATCGCATCGACGTCATCGCTTCCTCCACTGGAAAGGCAAAAGCCACTGTCCTGCTTGACGGCAAATCTCCCTCAAAATTTCCGGAGCTCTACTATCATACCCGCCCCAGTCCAACCCCAGTCGCCGGTCGCCCCGCTTTCAACGGCATCAGTCATCAATCTCCTCTGCAAGTAGAAACCTGGAGCGCCCGCATTCTCGAATGCGATCTGAAAAAAGACATTCTGCGCTATGAAATCAGCGGATCAAAAACAGGTCTCGATGGAAGCGGTGATCACAAAAAGCGTTTTGTGTCAAAGTCCGGTCGTGTTGTGATCGAACCTAAGATGTGGATGGTCAACTGGTCTCTTCGTTATAGCAAAAAAAGCCTACCAACAGACTACGAGGTCACTTGGGAAACCAAACCACTCTTCGTGGATGCTTGGAAAGCTCTCACCGTGACGGACTCTTCAAAAGAATACTCAACGGTGCTCGCACAGGGAATGACGAATGGTGAGCACACTCTAACGCTCACACCGCAAGCGAAGAAGAAACTCCCGATCAAAGCGTTCCGGATCTATCGCCCTCCGCTAAAATCCTCCACCTCAAAGTAAAATGCTGTTCCAGGGGCTATCACCGAAACTCCCCGTTCGACGTCTTCCATTTCACCTTAGCCACCCATACCCGGTTATCGGCGCCCATCTTCATCAGCTTTTCAGGATCATTATATTTAGGTCCAATGGTCTGCATCCACTCGGTCACTGTGATCCAGGTTTCATCTTTGCTGAATTGAGTGACAGCAAAATTCCCCAAACGCGCACCCTTCTCAGGCACCAGCACCTGCTCACTGGATCGAATCACCTGTAGATTGTCCGGATCAACACGCGCAATAAAAAGCGGAGCGCGATGGCGCATCACATGATCATTGCCGGCACCTTTACGGGTATAAACCAAAAACAAAGCCTCGCTGTGCGACACCCAATGCTGCTGGGTGTTATAATTTCCCAATAGTTCTCCATCATCGAAAGTCCACTTCCTAGGCTCCGAGAATTTCAACCCGTCATCGCTCACCGCCACATAACCCGCCTGATCATTGCGCAATGTCAAAAAATAACGCCCCTTGTGATGCGTGATTGAGGGTTCATACAAACCCCGCCCGATAGGCACTGTCAATTCACTGCCGTGTTCGACAAACTTGAGTTCGGTGCCGTCAAACGAGCATCGAAGAACCGTGACCGAGTAACGTTTGCCTTCCAACTCCTTATAATAAATAGGCAACAACACATCCCCATTGGGAAGATCATACCTCTGCACACTGCCCGCTCCTGAATTCACAAATTTAGCGTCCGGCGGCATTTTAAGCGTTTGCCATTTTGACCAGGATTGTGTCTCCGGATCATAGACAGAATAGGGCGTCAAACGCGGGCGCACATGCATGACTTTGTTGTTCTCATACATTACCGTATGCCCCGTCCCCAGCAATTTGCCGGTTTTCCCGTGCCAGGCCGGGGTAAAATCACAAACGGTCATTTCGAGATCATCCTTGCCTTTAAAAACAAAAGGCTGGCGAGCAAACGACGCGTGTTCCTTCGGCTCTGTCCAAGTGATCCCCCCATCCGTCGAACGCATTTCATTCAACGCAAAAAAAACATCCGAGCCAGTAAGCAACAACTTCTGTAAAGTCATCACCGCTATCGGCCGGTCACCATTCTTTCCCGGAATAGCCCCGGCGCGCGCTTGCACCCAGCACATTTTTTTATCGAACCCCTGCCGTGCTACGGTCAAGTCAATATCGTAAAGAGGGTCCGCCACCAGGCAGGGCAGAGTAACAACAAAGGTGAATATAAGGATTAAGCGGATGAGTAACATGATTTGCTAGAGGTTCGGCTTACACTCAAAGCCAAAAAAACCTCTACCTCAAATCAAAAACCCCTCATACTTCCTCATCACACCTTGCCGCCGTAGCTCGCAAAGTCATCCACATCCAACATTTCAAACCAGGTGGCAATATCTTCACGGTCAGCTGCTCCGGCGCCACTGATAACCTCGCTGACAAACGCCCGGCTCTCATTATCAGCAGGAGCAGACGTTTCACGAAAGGCCGACCACTGGGCAATCTCCCAGTCACTGTGCTTGTGCTCCGCATTTTCTCCAACCCATTTTAAGATTTCACCATCTCCGAGCCCCTTACTAACTTCTGCTTTAAGGGCTTCGAAATCAATCCCGGTAAAATTAAAAAACCGCTGATCCAAAGGGCAGTTGTAATGGTAGTCGCCATTGCTTCCTGCAAGCTCTGCTCGGCACTTGTCCAGCATCCGAGCAAGCAAGACATATCCGCCGAGGCGTATTCGAGGGCTGCGAGGCGGTCTTTCAGTAAGGTTCATCGATGTATTCATATTTTTTGTGACGCCCTGTCTCCAGAAACCTTTCAAACCCGGCCTTTTCACAAGCAAAAATAGCTCTCCGCATCCTTTCTCTTTTTATATTTTTCCGTGATTCCTCCCCTCATGCAGGCTAACTTCCCCCTTAAATGCCTACAGCAAAAAACAGACCCGACTTTCTCGTCATCGGCGCGATGAAATGCGGTACGACTACGCTGTATCACGACTTGCTCTCTCATCCGAACATTTTTCTGCCGGACAAGGAATCAAACCTGCTCTTCAACTCTTCTCCGTCAGATGCATTTGCAGAGGCTTACAAAAAATCGAGCTCCGCTCAACTCTGTGGCGAAGTTTGCCCTGATTACAGTAAGCTGCCTGATTTGAGCGACGCCATTCCCAACACCAAGTCCCTATTCACCGACTCCAGCCCTCGTATCATCTATCTGGTACGCGAACCACTCAGCCGCACCCTCAGTCACCACCGCTTTGTCAGCAGTCGACGCGACACCCGCTTCCCGACAATGGCTCCCGACATCAACCTATGCCTGAGTGACCACCCCGAACTGATCAACTATAGTCGTTATGCCATGCAGATCCGCCCATGGATCGACGCCTTCGGTATTGAATCAGTGCTCATCGTGCGCTTTGAAGATTTTATTAAAAATCGAAACAACACCCTGAAAGAAATTTTTACTTTCCTCGGAGTGTCGATCGATCACTTTTCTACTGAACAAAACCAAATCCACAACAGCAGTGACTCTCGCCCAGTCCTAACTCCGGGCTGGCAGCGCTTCATCAAAACCACCTTTTACCTCCGTTTTTTACGACCACTGCTATCACTTACTCTTCGTGATAAAATCCGTGCCTTGGTATTGCCTAAACCGTCAAGCGATTACACCCCTCCCACTGCTCAAACCAGACAAGATATCATCGACCAGCTCCGCGAAGATGTTATCGAGCTCCAACAAATCATGGATCTTGATTCGCCACCCTGGGATCTCGACAATATTAAAAAGCCATGACCATCCTTGGAAAAACGATGAACGGGTATGCTTACATCATGGCCTTCGTTACCCTCGCGGCCATCGCCTTTACTCTTCTTGCGGTTTTCGGTGATCATCTCCAAATCTTCACCGCCGTCGGTCTGTGGGCATTTGCGATTGTGCTACTGCCTCCCGTCACAATCCCCCGCTACGATCTCTTTTCGCTCTGGTCTTTCGTCATTCTGAGTGTCTTTGTTGGGCTGACTGTGCGCGGCTTTTACATTGCTTTTAATTTCCCCGATCCTGAAATCATCGATCGATTGTTTTTAATGGAGAAAACTCCATCTTTCTTTGTTTTCCCGGCCCTTGTTATTCTGACGGGTCTGGGCGCTATGTCAGGAGCGTATTTGTGGAATCCGCTCAAAAACAAGATCAGACCAAATCATTTTCCGATACAGCCGAAGCGGCTTTACTCCGCCGTCGTCATCATTCTACTTGTCTCTCTTGTCAGCACCATTCTCTATATCGTATTTACCGGCGGATTGGATTCCGAATTTATTTCCGCCAAACGCACCCCGATTCCAGGACTCGAACTAACAGGTAAAAATTACAAGTCCTACGGGAGCCTGCGTTTCCTATCCTCGCTCGCCATCTTTGCCCACCTGCTGGTTCTTTGCGATTTACTTAAAAACAACGCGCAGGGCCTGCGATGGAAAATCCCGCTGGCCCTGTTGTTATTCCTGCTCGCCTGCACAGTCCCTTTTTATGCCAGTGTCCGCAGCACCATCGTCACCAACTTTATGTTGTCCTCCGCGGTTTTATTTTACTCCTATAAAACTTTCCCCATCCTGAAATTCGCCACCGCAGGCATCGTATTAGTACTGGCAGTCTACTTCATGACTCTGCTCAGGTCAGAACGTAATGACTCGAACGCCTTTTCAAAATTCAACCCCGGCACCCAGGCTTTCAATTCCCTGATCCTGAACCGCAATCAAATCGAACTGGCCAAAACTGCCCACATCATCAATGCCATCCCGGACAAACTTGACTACCAATACGGAAAAACCATCGCCATCTGGTTGGCCGCTCCAATACCGCGTAGCCTGTGGCCCGATAAACCACTCATTCAACCCGGCCCCATCATCGGCAACAAAGTCTATGGTCAAAAGCGAGCCGGAGTGCCACCCGCTTTCATCGCCGAAATGTTTTGGAATTTCCACCTGCCCGGAGTTCTGATCGGATCTTTACTCTTAGGAATTATTCTACGTTTTCTCCACGACTGTTTCCGCCCTACCCGAGAAAAAGAAAAGCCCTGCTCCAATCAAATATTCCTCTACGTCGCCGCCCCGATGATGTTCGGCTACCAGGCCATCAGCAGCAACCTAGGTTACGCCCTGTTCTGGTTATTGCTAAATTTCCTCATCGCCACACTGATCCTGAAGTTCATCGCACCCGCTGCAAAGCCTCGCGTCACTTGATGAACCACCTCCTGCACAGCATCGATTCCCTTGCTCGCGCCAACGGCGGCCTGCCCCTGGCTGTGTGCGAACTCACCGGCGCACTCACTCAAACAAAGCAAACCCACCCCCTGCAAATAAGCCTCATTTCCAGCAAAATTGGTCAAGCCTGCCTGCCAACAGAACAGCTGCATTCGATCGCCACCGATAACTGGATTGGGCAATTACAGACCAGCCACCAGCAGCAGCCAATCAACCTGATCCATCAACACGGCCTATGGGTGAAGTCATCCCACACCACCTCCACCTTCGCTCTCAAAAACAAGATCCCCATCGTCATCTCTCCTCACGGCATGCTCGAACCCTGGGCACTCAAACACCACGCCTGGAGAAAAAAACTAGCTCTCACTCTTTATCAAAAACGTCACCTCGAACAAGCCGCTGCATTCCACGCCACCTGTGAAGCCGAAGCCCAACACATTCGCCAACTCGGATTCACCCAGCCGATCGCCGTCATTGCCAATGGTGTAAGGCTTCCAGAATCCATCCGAGAAAAAAAGCCAACGGGAGAACCACGCACCGCCCTCTTCCTTTCCCGCCTGCACCCCAAAAAAGGCCTCCCCATGCTGCTTGAAGCCTGGGCCAAAATCAATCCGCCCAAATGGAAACTGGTCATCGCCGGCAATGATGAGGGCGGGCATTTGAATGTGTTAAAATCACAAGCCAGGCAGCTCGGACTTTCACCCCGTGTCACTTTTTTAGGCCCTATCTACGACGAATCTAAAGCCAAGGCATTCCAGCAAGCAGACCTTTTCATCTTACCTAGCCATTCCGAAAATTTCGGCATTGTGATAGCGGAGGCTCTTGCTCACAGCCTACCTGTCATCACCACCACCGAAACCCCCTGGCAAATCCTTGAACAAAAAGACTGCGGCTGGTGGGTCGATGCCCAAACCGACGCCATCGCCACCGCCTTAAAAAAGGCCACCGAACTGACTCCGGCCAAACTCCAGTCAATGGGGCAATCCGGACGAGAACTGGTCGCCAAAAAATTTCTCTGGCCAAAGATCGCCAAACAGATGTTATCGTTTTATCATTGGCTCATCGACGAGGCTGAGCGCCCCGACTTCGTTATTTGAAAAATGATTGACCTCAGTACATACGACAATCAACACTACCGCCCCGGCCCGCTGTCGCGCCGCGTGTTTTGGTATGGCGTCAGCCGACTCTTTTTCGAAACCCGCCTACCCTGGCCCTACGCCATCAAAAGAAGCCTGCTGTCACTTTTTGGCTGCCGCTTGCGCGACGGCCTGATCATCAAACCCGATGTCAAAATCAAATACCCCTGGTTCCTCGACATCGGCGCTCACTGCTGGATCGGTGAAGGCGTGTGGATCGACAACCTCTGCCAAGTCACCCTCGGCGACCACGTCGTGCTCTCCCAGGGAGCCTATCTCGTCACCGGTAGCCACGACTACAAAAAAAGCACTTTCAATCTCATTCTCGACCCCATAGAAATCAAATCCGGTGCCTGGATCGCCGCCAAAAGCATCGTCTGCCCCGGCGTCACCATCGGAGCATGCTCCGTGCTGACCGCAGGCTCCGTTGCCACCAAAAATTTAAAAAGCCACTCCATCCACAGCGGCAACCCCGCCATCCTCAAAAGCACCACTAAAAAAAGCTCACACGAAGACCCGAAGGCCCTAAAAAAATAAGACAGTAAAAAACATCATCGCCGAAAATTAAAAACATCTCCTCTTTCCTCTGTGTAACTCTGCGCCCTCTGTGGTAATAAAATCGGTAATTTCAACTTTTCCGATGAAAGCTAATGACAATAAAAACGATGTGAATAAACGCCGCATCAAACGCCCCATCATCATCATCGGCGCCCCCCGCTCCGGCACCACCCTGCTCGGCCAACTTTTCGCCGCCCACCCCGACGTGGCTTACTGGGAAGAACCCCGCACCGTCTGGAGCACAGAAAACCAACACCTACCCAATGACCTGCTCCGAGAAGAACACCTCACCCCTCAAATCGCCACAAAAATTGACCAACGTTTTTCCGCCTTCCTCCAGCAAAACGACAAAACCCGCTTCGCCGAAAAAACCCCGTCCAACATGCTGCGCATCCCCTTCATCCACGCGCTCTACCCCGACTGCAAAATCATCCACCTCCACCGCGACCCGCGACCCGTGATCGCCTCTGCCCTGCGCATGCTCAACTCCCCACCCGACCTCAAGCGCATCACCGCCCGCGCCCGCGAAGCCAAACTGCGCGACTGGCCCAGCCTAAGCGCCCTACTCTTCCGCGACACCCTCGCCCGCCTCTTCAGAAAAGGAACCAAACCCTTCTGGGGCCCCCGCCCGCCCGTCTGGCAAGACTGGTTAAACCTCCCCCCAGTCACCATGCTCAGCAAACAATGGTGCGCCCTCATGCAAACCGCCCAACACGACCTGCAACAACTCCCCCCCAATTCCTGGATGGAAATCCGCTATGAAGATTTGCTAAATAATCACGCCCGAATCTTGCCAGAATTACTCGAATTTGCCGAACTCAGTCCCTCCAACGAAGTCACCAATCTTGCCAATCAAAGCATCCAAGCAGATCGAACCGGCGACTGGCGGCAAAGCCTACCCCAAGAGCTATTACGTGAAATCGAAACCGAAACAGCCACCCTACTTAGCAAGCTGGGTTACGAACTTTGATAATAGGGAGTGAGGATATCAATTGCGCGCTGGTAATCCAAATCATTCATCACCCACAGTTCCGGCAATACCAAATCCAAAGGGCTCGTTCCTTCCGCCGCCGAGATACAGTCATTCTTAATCAAAGAACTAATCCCGCTACTTTCCAAAATTGACTGGAAAAGCCCAACCTTTTCGTGTTCACAACTTTCAAACACCTTCTTCATCCCAATATATATTCCCCCTCATTCTTATTCGCGCCATCCCTCTTTCCTTATCCGTGTTTCTCTCATTATTATTCGCGTTCATTAGCGTCCATTCGCGGTTCTCCCCCTCTTATATTATCTACTGTCATCTACGCCATCTGCGGTTCCCTCATCTTTCTTATTCGCGGTTCTCCTCTCCCCTCAAAGCTCCTTGATCCGCACATTCCGGTACCAAAGCTTCTTCGCCTCATCCTGAAATCCCAAATACCCTTTCACCGGTTTATCCCTCGCCTTGGTCGTCGACAAATCCACATCAATCACCTGCTCTCCATTCAACACCACCTTCAAGCGATTCCCCTTCGCGGTCACCATCAAGCGGTTCCACTCCCCCGCAGGCTTGGTCACATTTTTAGTCGGCCCCACTGCCCCGATCAAACCACCTGAGTCATGTGGTGTGATCGCTTCCGGCTTCCCATAAGTATCCAGAATCTGCACCTCCATGCCCGACTTCACCGGATCATTCAGACTTCCTACCCGGAAAAACAAACCGCTGTTGCCAGTCGCCTCGTATTTGTATTCCAAGTCGATAATAAAATCTCCATATTGCTTTTCCGACCAAATATACGACTTGAACCGCTGCCAGCCTTTTTCTCCGGCCCTCGGCTTCAACGCCACCGTGCCGTCCTTCTCCACTACCCAATTCCCTTCCGTTTTCCACCCACTCAAATCCTTGCCGTTGAACATCGGCAGAAAACCATCGTCATCCTTGTCCGCCGCCCATAACTGCGCAAGTCCCACCGCCAGCAACAAAGTCACACCCGACAAAACTATTCCCCCCGCTTTGCTCACCCTTTTATTCCTTAGAGTTTTTTTCATTCGATCACAATAACACAAATTTACAGCAAACTGTTCAAAAAAGCGATATGCTATTGAGCGCATGAAAATCACCATCATCACCGCCTGCAAAAATGCCGAAACCACGATTAGTGGTTGCATCCAGTCGGTACAGCAACAAAGCCATGATGATGTCGAACACTGGATCATCGACGGCGCATCCGACGACCAAACCCTCCAGCAAATAAGCGCCAGCGGACATTCCGCGAAACATCTGCTCAGCGAAGCCGATAACGGTCAATACGAAGCGATGAACAAAGGTCTCGACCTCGCCACTGGTGACATCATCGGCTTCCTCCACGCCGACGACCTCTACGCACACCAACACGTTCTGAAAAGCGTGGCCGCCGCCATGCAGGACAAAAACCTCGACGCCTGTTATGCCGATCTGACCTACGTTGACCCCGAAAATATCGACCACGTCATCCGCTACTGGAAATCAAAAAACTACCAATCCGGCCTGTTCCTCAAAGGCTGGATGCTGCCCCACCCGACTTTTTTCGTCCGCCGCGAAATCTACGAAAAACTCGGCAACTTCGACACCCAGTTCACCATCGGAGCCGACTGGGATCTTCTCCTGCGCTTCATTGAGGTGAACAAAATTAAAACCAAATACGTGCCTGAACTGTGGATCAAAATGCGCACCGGAGGTGCCTCAAATCGCAGTCTGACCAACATCATCCGCAACAATCGCCAATGCCTAAAAGCTTTTGGCAAATATGATCTTCGTCCCAGTCCCCTGTACCCCTTCTACAAACTCTTCCACCGCTTGTCGCAATTCATATTCCCGAATTTGCAGGTTTCCAAGCTGTAGCTTTTAAGTCACCTTGTCCCCCAACATGTCCGATATCAGCGCCAACCTCGAACTCATCCAGGGTCAGATCGCCGCAGCCGCGGCTAAATCCGGCCGAACGCCGGACTCAGTTCAATTGCTGGCGGTTTCCAAAACCTATCCATCCGAAATAGTCCGCCAAGCTTTTCTTGCCAGGCAAATCCGGTTTGGTGAAAACCGCGTTCAGGAAGTGCTCGATAAAGCCCCCCAACTTCCGCCCGAAATCGAGTGGCACCTGATCGGACATTTACAGAAAAACAAAACGCGCAAAGTGCTGCCTCTGTGCGCCTGGATTCACAGCGTCGATTCGCTGAAGCTCGCCGAGGCAATCAATCGCATCGCGGGCGAACTGAACCTGAAGGCAAACGTCTATCTCCAGGTCAATATTTCCGATGACGAAGCCAAGTTTGGTTTCTCTCCAGCTGAAATCCGCCAATCCCTTACCCCATTAGCAAACCTGCAACATCTGCACATCGAAGGCCTGATGACGATCCCTGAGTTCTCTGCTGATGTCGAAAAAACCCGACCTCACTTTGCCGCATTGCGTGAATTACGCGACGAACTTAGTAACGACTGTGACCTCCCCTTACCGGGACTCTCAATGGGAATGAGTCACGACTTTACCGTAGCGATCGAAGAAGGCGCCACCATCGTAAGAGTAGGCTCCGCGATCTTCGGAAAACGCTGATAAATGTGACTATTCAGGTGCTATGAGATAACGTACATACCTGAAGGACTTTTCTCGCAAAGATCGCCAAGAATCGCAAAGGTAAAAAAATAAATGGGTGAAAGGTGTGGTTTTGAACTTCTGATGAACAGTGACATCGCTGGTGTTAAGAGTTGCAAAATTTCTCTGACAGCTCAGCGGGCGAGCCAACTGTCGCGATCTAACCTTTGGCGGAAGGCTCTCAAACTACTACTCCATTTCTCTATTCGCGTTTATTAGCGTCCATTCGCGGTTCCTCTTCCTACCACAAACGACAACCTAAAAAAGCACAATCGGCGGCGGCACCACTTTGATCGGCCCTGCTACATTGTCTCCCTCTGCTTCTTCAATACTGCTGACCAATTCGTCTTCAAACTCAATGGTCAATTTACCCACCGGCACTTTCACATAGACGGTTGATTGAAAGAGACGTCCGAATCGATCCGTGCTCGTCACACTCTGGGCTACCCTTTCATAAGTGATGTATTCCACTTTATCTTTCCGGCCCTGCTTGGTCACTTTCGATGTTCGATTGTCCGGCCTCCCCAGTGATCTTTCCACCTCGTCGACGGTCATCCCCATGGCGATTTGTTTTTTTGAAATCAAATCCTGCACCAACAACTCACGTTCAGCGAGTTTTTTCAACTTCTTCACCATCTTGTCATCGATGCCCTGCAAGGCTTTCGGACTTACCCAACCGGCTACCTGCCCCTGACGAGCCCTTGCCCGCACTCGATAGGCTCTATCGCTGATCGCCAACAAAGTCGCGGGATGTCCAGGAACGAGATTGCCCAACCAACGATCCCCTTTCAATGAACTATACACCGGCGACGGTTTGACCACCTTGAGTTGAATCGGTTTATCCAGCAAGTCTTCGAGATAGACGCCGCCCTCTTCCTGAGGAAGGTTGCTTTTTCCCAGTTGAGCTGTCACTGAATCTGGCGACAGTGAGGCAACTAACAGCATCAAGCCCGCCAGTAAAACCGACAGCTGCCCTGAGCTATTATATTTCATCGAAATCACTGATTCTTCATTCCGCATTATCTTTATAGACGACAAAAACAGCCTACTATTCAAATAAACGAATAAAAAGCTCAAAACACTCATATTCCGCCAATCACCATGCCAAAACGAAGCCTTTCCGATTCCCTGTTCTCCCGCGCCAAACGCCACATTCCCGGAGGAGTAAACTCCCCGGTACGCGCTTTTCGCAATGTCGACGGCGATCCCTTTTTTATCGATCACGCTAAAGGCTGTCGCATTCGCGACGTCGATGGCAATGAAATGATCGACTACGTGGGGACCTGGGGGCCTGCGATCTTGGGTCACGCGCCGGCACCCGTAGTGGAAGCGGTTCGTGAAGCCGCTACCCAGGGCTTGAGTTTTGGCATCCCCAATCCGCTCGAGGTCGAAATGGCGGAGCTCATCTGCGACTGGGTGCCCTCGGTGGAAAAAGTTCGCATGGTCAACAGCGGCACGGAAGCAACGATGTCAGCCCTGCGGCTTGCCCGTGGGTTCACCGGACGCGACCGGGTGATCAAATTCGAAGGCTGTTATCACGGTCACGTTGACTCCATGCTGGTCGCCGCCGGTAGCGGAGCACTCACTCACGGTGAGCCGGACAGCGCAGGTGTGCCAAAAGCTTTTGCCGACACTACTATTTGCCTACCCTTTAATGATCATGAAGCAGTTGAGAAAGTTTTTACGCAAGAAGGTGAAAATATAGCAGCGATCATTCTCGAGCCAATTCCAGCCAATGCTGGGCTGATTTTCCCGCAGGAAGGCTATCTGCAGTTCCTCCGTGACATCACTGAAAAATACGGAGCACTGTTAATTTTCGACGAAGTCATGACTGGCTTCCGAGTCGCCAAAGGCGGAGTTCAGGAACACGTTGGAATCACCCCTGATCTCACCGCCCTGGGAAAAGTTATCGGCGGCGGCTTGCCGGTGGGCGCTTTCGGCGGACGCGCCGACATCATGGATCAGCTCGCCCCGGACGGCCCGGTTTATCAGGCAGGAACACTGTCAGGCAATCCTCTGGCCATGGCGGCCGGACTGGCGCAGTTGCGTGAACTGGAGAAAATCGACGCCTGGAACAAACTCGATCAACTTGGAGCGGTGTTTGAAGCCGGCGTAAGGGAAACACTGGCCAAAACGGGAAGAAACTACACCTTCAATCGCATCGGATCGATGTTCTGCCTATTTTTCACCGAAAACGAGATAAGAAACTTGGAGGACGCCAAAACTTCTGATCTCGAAGCTTTCAAAAAATACTTCTCAGCATGCCTGGAGAACGGAGTCTATTTTGCCCCGTCACAGTTCGAAACAGGGTTTATTTCTACGGCACACACCGAGGCCGATATCGCCACTACGGCTGAAGTGGCAGCTGCTGCATTGGCGGGTATGGATTGACACCGCGGAGCTAAATGATATCATTGATAGCATGGCTCAACTCATCGTCCGCAAACTCCCTGACCAAATCGTTCGACGTCTGAAACAGGTGGCTGCGGATTCAGGAGTATCGACTGAGGAAGCGCACCGCCTCATTCTGAGACAGGCATTGCTCTCCGACGGCAAAGGCGATGATCGCTTTGCCCCCCTGAAAAACATCCTGAGAGAGATGCCCGATATCGGGGATGATTCCGACTTTGCCCGACTTAGTGATTTACCCACAGCACCGAATCTACCGTGACCGAAGAAGCCTATCTTCTCGACACCAACGTTGTGTCAGAAATACGAAAAGGCGAACGCTGTTTCCCCGGTGTCCAAACCTGGCTAGACAAGCAATCTGCCTCCAACCTCTTTCTCAGCATCGTCACACTGGCTGAAATCCAGCATGGTATTGAGTTGATCGCCAAGCGGGATGAGAAACAAGCAAAGCATCTCACCCGTTGGCGAAAACAACTCGAAAATACCTACCGAGGTCTAAACCACTTGCTGACCATTGATTCCGATACAGCTTTGCAATGGGGTAAACTTCAGGCAATACGCAGACTGCCCGCAATGGATGCATGGCTGGCTGCCACCGCCATCATCCACAACCTTACTATTGTAACAAGAAACGAAAACGACTTTAACTGTTTACCAGTTAGGATTCAGAATCCTTGGGCGTAGAGCTCAGACCAAGCTCCCGTTTCAAATTCGCCAGTTTTTCCGCCGCTCCTTTTCCGACGTCAGAAGTGATCTTTGAATTCCCTCCCAACAGAGCGCTCAAAGCTTTGCCTTTGTCCTTCAACAATTCGTTTCTTAACTTGGCTAATTCTTGAGTCGCTCGCAATTCCGCTTTCAACTCATTCCGCTCGCGCTTCAGAACTTCAAATTTTTCCGCTAGAGCAGCCCCATGGAACACCGGCGTTTTTTCATCCCAGGTATTCACTAGCGCTTTGTTCGGATAATCGTTCAGCTCGTCAATTTTAGCCTCATCCAACGAATTGATAAGGGCCTCCAATGTCGACTCATCTGACTTGGCCGCCAGTTTTGCCAGCAACAACTGGAACAATCCCGGGTGGAAGCTCGAGATACTGCTCTGCGCGGCGGCCATGTATTCGTAAAAACGTCGCCGCTTTGACGGATCCGATTCTAATTCGCCCGCATAATCATGGTAGAGATCGATGTGCATACGCAACATCTCCTTCAACAATGGCGCCGGTTCGCTGTTGATATTATTTTCAGGGTGAACGCGATAGTTCAGGAGAGATTCGTTTACCAATTGGATCTCTCCCCGGATCGCCGCTCCACTGAGAAAAAAATAGTCGTGATTGAAGCGATACGGACGAAAGGGATTAGCGCAAAGGTAGTCCGCACGCGCGATGATATTGCTGCTGGTCACTGGAAAATTAGCCATCCCCATCCATTCCCAAATGGATAGATCAGCATCATCTCCCATCGACCACACCGCCCGCAACCACTTCGCCCGTGACTCATCAGATGCCAGCGGTTTGTTTTCAGGGTCGATCATCGTTAAACCTGTGACCACCACCGAGGGATTCGTTTCGTCATCATTTTCAAACAGCGGCAAACATCTTTCAAATCTCTGCGGCTCGTAATAGTCGTCCGAATTCAAAATACTGATCAGCTCACAATCCTCGCTGACGGTCTTTGCTAGTCGATTCAGGGTATTGTGAGCGCCTGCGTTTTCCTGAACAATCAGTTCTACACCGCGACTCTCGTAAGAACGAATCACATCTACCGAATCATCTTTCGACCCATCATCAATGATCAAAAATCGATCCGGTGGGCGGGTTTGATCAAGCACCGACTCGATGGCCTTCCCCACATAGTGAGCGTGATTGTAGCAGGGAATGATGACAGCTAAGCGGCTCTTGCTCATTTTGAAATGATTTTTAAAAGTTGATCAAACCATTTTTTGTAGGCAGGCATCAAATCGGAAGGGACCAACTCATCGGGAAGCCTGACCTTCAAAGGACCCAGTTTCAATCGCCGAGACCTGTCCACTGGACGTAAATCCAGTGAACCCCCCCTTCATAATCTGCGCGACTGATTAAATCTGCGCAAGCTGCCATCTTATCCAACGCTGACCGGCCGATACTTGGCTTGCCTCCTATCGTCATGGAAAAACTAACCCCAGACAATCGATGCACCAACCAAGCGCAAATAGCCATATTACACCGGCTCGCGTGAATGTGGCTAATGTTACGTTTCCCGACCAATCGCTTCAAATG
>JAADHD010000280.1:0-1286 GCA_013152075.1 Verrucomicrobiota bacterium
GGGGAGAGCGGCTCAATTTGGATGAAAAGACCATTGCGGATAGCTTCAAGGTGGCGGGTTACGCGACCGGGGCTTTTGGGAAATGGCACAACGGCATGCAGTATCCCTATCATCCGAATGGGCGGGGTTTTGATGAGTATTACGGTTTCGCATCCGGGCATTGGGGTAATTATTTTGACCCGATGTTGGAACACAATGGCAAATTGGTGAGAGGAAAAGGGTTTATCATCGATGACCTTACGAACCAGGCGATGAGCTTCATTGAGAAGAACAAGGATAAACCGTTTTTCGCCTACATCCCGTTTAATACCCCGCACTCGCCGATGCAGGTGCCGGATGAATTCTGGGACAAACATAAGGACCAGGATTTGGCTTTGCGAAACAGGGATCCGGAAAAAGAAAAAATTGTGCATACCCAGGCGGCTTTGGCGATGTGTGAAAACATTGACTGGAATGTGGAGCGGCTGTTGAAGAAGTTGGACGATCTCGATTTGGCGGAAAACACCATTGTTATGTATTTTTGTGACAATGGCCCCAACGGTTGGCGATGGAATGACGGCATGAAGGGGAAGAAAGGTTCGACGGATGAAGGCGGGGTTCGCTCGCCATTATTGATTCGCTGGCCGGGGAAAATCGCCAAAGGGAAAAAGATCAGCCAGATTGGCGGGGTGATCGATTTGTTGCCGACTCTGACCGATCTGGCGGGGATTAAAATGGTGAGCACAAAACCGCTCGATGGAATCAGTTTGAAACCCTTGTTGTTGGGTGATCCTGAAAAATGGGCGGACCGGACTCTGATTAATCAGTGGGGCGGGAGAAATGGAGAACGGGTGAGTATTCGTTCACAGAAATTCCGTCTGGATCATCAGGGCAAGCTTTATGATATGGCAAAAGATCCAGGGCAGGATCAAGATGTGGCGGATAAATATCCACAGGAGGCGAAGCGCTTGAGAAAGGTTGCGCAGGACTGGCGCGATCAAACGACGCCGACTTACAAAAAAGGGGGACGACCGTTTTTGATCGGGCATCCGGATTACAAGTACACTCAGATTCCTGCACGGGACGGGATTGCGCATGGAGGCATTGAGCGCTCGGCACGTCCGCCGAATTGTTCGTATTTTAAAAACTGGACCAAGCTCGATGATAAAATCACCTGGGACGTGGAAGTGCCGGAGTCGGGAGACTTCGAAGTCGAGCTGCTCTACACCTGCCCGGCTGCTGATGTGGGCTCGAGCTTTGAATTGGTTTTCAATGACAATAAGTTGGTCGGAAAAATCACGGAAGCT
>JAADHD010000280.1:1291-4059 GCA_013152075.1 Verrucomicrobiota bacterium
CCGCCGCTGTTTGCCGAGAAGACCAGCAAAATCGTGGGAACGGAAAGTGACGTGAAGCGTTTCAAGACGCTAAAATTAGGAACGATGCATCTTGATAAGGGCAAGGGGGAATTGACCTTGCGTGCGTTGAAGATTCCTGGCTCCCAGGTGATGGATTTCAGACTGATCATGTTGACCCGGAAGGATTGAGAGGGGCGGAGCGGTCTGGAGGGAAAACTATAGTGGGGAGAGGAAGATGAGAAAATGCCTCATGTGGTGGTTGGAGGATGAATAAATAGGGGTAGATTGGCGTCTTTTAGATTAGACACTATCGAATTTACGCCTCCAGAAAAGAATACTGCCGAGAAGACGGGTATGACCGGTTTGCACAGGGTTACTGTCGCCGGGAAGTTTTTTCGTGCCGGGGACTCACGCTTTTTTGTTAAGGCGGTGAGTTTTGGTCCCTTTCCTCCGGATCAGGATGGCTGCACATTTCCTGTCGGGAAGGCGTTGCGGCGGGACTTACAGGCCGTGGTCGATGTCGGTGCGAATGCGTTGCGCGTTTACGAAGTGCCATCGATGGAATTTGTCGATACCTGTGTTGAGTTGGGATTGCGGGTGATCATCGGGATTCCCTGGGCGCAGCATGTTGATTTTTTTGAAGACGCGTCGGTTCTTGTTGAGGCGCGTGAATCTTTGTTGTCCACGGTTGAAGCCTTTCACGGTCACCCTGGGGTGTTGGCTTTTTTGGTAGGGAATGAAATTCCGGCCACGCTGGTCAGGTGGTTGGGGCCGGAGAAAGTGCGGAAGGTTCTAGAGAATTTGATCACGAGTGGGCGAGCGGTGGATCCGCAGGCGCTTTTTGCTTACGCGAATTATCCGACCAGTGAATATTTGATGGTGAGGAATGCAGACTTTGCTGCTTTTAATATTTACCTGGAAGATCGAGATGTTTTCTCAGCGTATCTCAGGCATCTTCAAAATGTGGCAGGTGATCTGCCTTTGATGATCACCGAATTCGGAGTGGACTCTCAGAATCATGGTGAAGACCAGCAGGCTGAAATTTTGTCATGGCATGTCGAAGCCTGTTGTCGGGCCGGGGCAGCAGGTACCACAGTTTTCGCCTTCTCAGATCTCTGGTATAGAGGTGGAAAAGAAATCTCGGAGTGGGATTTCGGTCTGGTGCGACGTGACGGAAGTCGCAAAGCGTCTTTTGACCGATTGTGTGCCGCTTGGAAAGACATCGAGTCTCCGGGTGATGGGATTAAACGTGAGTCAGGTATTCGTTTTTCTATTATTGTGTGTTCTTATCGAGGAGTCCGGACTCTGGAGGAGTGCTTGCGATCACTGACAAAACTCCGTTACGCTGATTATGAGGTGTTGCTGGTGAATGACGGAGGCGATGACGGCGTGAGGGAGATCGCTGAAAAATTCCCGACGGTCAAGCATATCAAAATGGAGCATGCAGGTTTGAGTGCCGCTCGTAATCTGGGGGCGGCTGAAGCGAAGGGAGATGTTTTTGTTTATACCGATGATGACTGCGCGGCGGATGAGGAGTGGTTGCTTTATTTGGCAGAAGGTTTTGCCGGGGGAGATTATGCCGCTATGGGCGGTCCTAACATTTCTCCCAAGCCGACAACTCTGGAGCAAGCCTGCGTGGTGGCATCACCCGGTGGGCCGGCGCATGTTTTACTGGGAGATGATCTGGCAGAACATATTCCAGGCTGTAATCTGGCGGTTACCCGCGAGGCTTTCGAGGCGATTGGAGGTTTCCGCGAAGAGTTTTGGACAGCGGGTGATGACGTGGATTTCTGTTGGCGCTTGCAGAATCATAATTATCGAATCGGTTTTCACGGGGCTGCCATGGTGTGGCATTATCGACGTTTTCGGATCAGGGATTATTTGCGGCAACAGGCAGGATATGGCAGAGCCGAGGCAATGTTGATTCCGCGGCATCCTGATCGTTTCGGAGCGATAGGGGGGGCGCGTTGGAAAGGTTTTGTATATGACCAGACTTTTGCCGCTGACATTGGTCGGTCGGCGAGGATATATCAGGGGCCCTTTGGTTATGCGCCTTTTCAATCGATTTATACCAACGGCACATGGGGTTGGGATTATGTGGTGAGCAGTTTTCAGTGGGTCTTGCTGGCATTGGTGAGTGGTGCGGTAGGATTTATTTTTCCTCTCGCCGCCGTGGTATCGGTGATGATGTTATTGGCGACTGGGATCACCGCTTTACGTTTCGGGATTCGGGCGAAAGTTACCAGGCCTTTTGACGGGTTGATGGCGCGAATGCTGGTGAGCAGCATGGCGCTGATCCAGCCGTTGAATCGAGGCATGCGGCGTTATTTGGGCAGTTTGCGTTATGCTCGATTGCCGAGCGGATTGCCGCCGATGAGCAAACCTTTGTTTTTCCCACGACTCGGATGGCGGGGGCGGCCGCTTTGTTTTACTTTTTGGAGCGAGAAAGGCTTGGTGAGAGACGACTTGTTATCGGCACTTGAAAATCGGTGGAAGGAGGATGGAACACAATTTTCGGTGGGTGATGGTTGGCGGTCATGGGATTTGGAAATCCTTTCCAGTGTATTGTGGTCGATCCGGGTGGTGACCGTGACGGAATATCATGCAGAGGATAAATGCCTCACGAGGGTGCGGCTCGAAACGCGTCCCAATTCACTGACCACCTGGATACGTTTTGCGGTATTGCTGGCGACGGGATTACTGTGGCGTTACGGGGAGTTGAACTTGTGGAGTGGATCCGCCTTGGTGTTATCTTTCGTAGCTCCATC
>JAADHD010000445.1:0-1089 GCA_013152075.1 Verrucomicrobiota bacterium
AGCAGCTTCTGTATTTTCCAGTAACTGTTGTTCACCAAATGAAACCTTGCCCACCGGCACTGCTACATTGCCGTTTTTATCCAATTTAAAATCCACTCGACCAGCTTTCACCGCTTTCACCGCTTCAGCCGTATCATCCGTAACTGTTCCTGTTTTGGGATTCGGCATAAGGCCCCTTGGTCCAAGTTGCCGACCAAGCTTACGAACTTCCGCCATCGCATCCGGAGTGGCTACCACCACATCAAACTCCATGAATCCACCTTGGACTTTTTTGATCATCTCGTCCATGCCGACATAATCTGCACCGGCGTTCTTCGCCGCCGTAGCAGCTTCTCCATTAGCAAATACCAGCACTTTGACATCCTTACCGCTGCCATGCGGCAAAGGACAAGTTCCTCGAACCATCTGGTCCGACTGTTTTGCATTCACTCCAAGTTTCAATGAAATCGTTATGGTTTCATCAAATTTAGGAGCGGGCATGCTCTTCACCAAAGCGACCGCCTCAGCCAGAGGATATTGCTTTTTCTCATCCACCAATTTGGCGCCTTCTTCGTATCTTTTACTTCTTTTATTTCCCATTGTTCTGTTTGCAGTTCTAACGAGCCGTTCTGTTTCCAGTAATTCTCTCCTGCTGTTCAGTTTTGGTTCAAATTCATGTTAACTAACACTCCGACGGATTTCCCAATCGAAATATCAAGCTCACATCGCTTAATCTACAATCTCGATTCCCATCTGACGGGCCGTGCCTTCAAGAATCCGGCAAGCCATCTCTTCATCATTGGTATTCAAATCCTCGATCTTGATTTTGACCACTTCCAAAAGTTTCGCACGCGTCAGTTGTGCCACTTTCTTTTTATTTGGCTCACCCGATCCGGACGCAATATTGGCAGCCTTTTTCAGCAAAATGGCGGCTGGTGGCTTTTTAGTGACAAACGTGAAACTCTTGTCCGAATATACCGAGATCACCACCGGCAGAATATCGCCGCCCTGACTCTGAGTCTTGGCATTAAATTCTTTGCAGAAATCCATGATGTTGACTCCTGCCTGACCCAATGCTGGACCTACCGGAGGAGCCGGATTTGCCTGACC
>JAADHD010000445.1:1156-3915 GCA_013152075.1 Verrucomicrobiota bacterium
CATCTGCAAGACTTGGCGCTCTTTCGCCCAGACCTGCGGTTGCTCTCTATTCAACCCTCAAAATCAATCTCTCTCAACCTGCCAGTATTCCAAAGGCACCGGCGTAGAGCGTCCAAAAATATCGACCGATACCAGCAATTCGCCTTTCTCCTGATCGATTTCCTCAACGACTCCCGTCTGCCCCTCAAAAGGACCATCAGCCACCTTCACCGTATCACCCACTTCAAACTGGATTTTCGGAGTCACTCCCTCTTCGCGTTCCTGGATCTGTGACAACATGCTCTCCACCTCACGCTTCCGCATCGGCACCGGACGATTCTTCGCTCCAGCAAAATTGATCACTCCCGGTGTGTCCTGAATGAAATACCATGACTTATCCACCAAACGATTTTCATCATCCAATAGGTGCATGTTGATCAAAATATATCCAGGATAAAACTTTCTCTTGGTCTCGATTTTCTTACCACGCCGAACCTCGGAAACTGTTTCCGTAGGCACCAGAGCCTCGAAAATACAGTCAGCCATCTCTTCACTCTCAACGCGTCGAGCGATGCTTCTTTGCACCTTCATTTCCTGTCCTGAAAGGACCTGAACAACAAACCATTGATCTTTGGGAGCCGGCACTTGCGCCATAATTAAATTTCTTTCTACTAATCCTAAAATTAATCCTTCAACAATTTTCAATCTCTCCCGTTATAAGGAAAGCGTTGTCATTGCCCTCATCGCATTCACCATCAAAAAATCCACCACAGCAATGAATCCGCCCAACAATAAAGTCGCAATCAATACCACAATCGTAGAGTCAATCAGCTGCTTGTATTTCTTAAAACCCCGCTCCTTAGGATCCCATGGCCAAGTCGCCTTCTGCAACTCAGTCTTAACTTCTCCAAAGAATTTACGTGATTTCCCAAACATCTTGAAACTGTCTCTCTTGTTAGCTCGCTCCCCTCCTGATTAGCTTCCACACTTTCGTGTCAGTCGCCATTCATTCCGGATTAGTTCGCTATTTTATTTCCAAATCAGTGAAATCGAAAACACAGCTTCGAATTTTCAAAGTATTCGCTTTGTTAATGAGCTGGCAGGGCAGGAGGGACTCGAACCCACAACCAACGGTTTTGGAGACCGCTACTCTACCAATTGAGCTACTACCCTATTAAATTCTTTATTGTGTTATTAGTCGAAGCCTCCCTTTTTAACAGGCAGGGCCCCACCATTTGCCGCCCCTTTTCCAGACTCCGTCGATAAATTTTCATTCAGCAACAGAGTCTCGAATCCGAGCAAGCTATTCCATTCAGTCCAGCAAGTCACTCACACGACCAGCACCCACGGTCCGACCACCCTCACGGATAGCAAAACGCATGTGTTTTTCCATCGCAATCGGGTTGATCAACTCACCCTCGATTGAAACGTTGTCGCCAGGCATCACCATCTCGACCCCTTCAGGCAAAGTAACCGTTCCTGTCACATCCGTCGTGCGGAAGTAAAACTGCGGACGGTAGTTCGCGAAAAACGGAGTGTGACGACCACCTTCATCTTTGCTCAAAACGTAAACCTCGGCTTTGAATTTTTTATGCGGAGTGATGGAACCCGGTTTTGCGATCACCTGTCCACGCTCGATTTCCTCTTTCTTGGTGCCACGAAGCAACAAGCCAACGTTGTCACCAGCACGACCTTCGTCGAGCAGTTTGCGGAACATTTCGATGTCAGTCACCGTCGTTTTGGTCGTTTCACGAATCCCGACGATTTCCACTTCTTCCATTTTGTGGACGATACCACGCTCAACACGGCCAGTAGCCACTGTTCCACGACCTTCAATCGAGAACACATCTTCAACCGGCAACAAGAAATCCTGATCAACCGGACGCTCAGGCATCGGGATGTATTCATCCACAGCCGCCATCAACTTCATGATGGTTTCTTTGTGAGCCTCATCTCCTTCAAGAGCTTTCAATGCACTTCCTCGAACGATCGGAATGTCGTCACCAGGGTATTCGTATTTAGACAGCAGATCACGAATCTCCATTTCCACCAGGTCAAGCAACTCATCGTCGTCCACCTGGTCAACTTTGTTCATGTAAACCACCAATGATGGCACACCCACCTGACGTGCAAGCAGGATGTGCTCACGAGTCTGGGGCATTGGGCCGTCAGCAGCACTCACTACCAAAATTCCGCCGTCCATCTGCGCAGCACCCGTGATCATATTCTTCACATAATCGGCGTGTCCTGGGCAATCAACGTGAGCATAGTGACGATTTTCGGTTTCATACTCCACGTGCGCTGTCGAAATCGTGATACCACGCTCTCTTTCTTCCGGCGCTCCGTCGATTTCGTCGTAAGCTTTTTTCTCTGCAAAACCGAAGTCAGATAGAGTGCTAGTAATCGCTGCTGTCAGCGTGGTTTTACCGTGATCAACGTGACCAATGGTCCCAATGTTGACGTGATCTTTGTTTCTTTCGAATGCTTCTTTAGCCATGGTTTCTCAGTTTCAGGTTGTGAAATTGTGTCAGCTGCTTTTGGCAGCCTTTTATTCTATTCTTTATTCTTTTCTCTAGTCGTTTTACACTCTGGAGCTCTTGATGGGAATTGAACCCATGACCTCTTCCTTACCAAGGAAGTGCTCTACCCCTGAGCTACAAGAGCCTGGATTTCTTTCATATAATCGAAAAACGATCATATTCTAAAAACCCCGCTCTCACCTTAAAAGAGACTAAAACACCCTAGATCCCTGCTTTAAAGCGGAATTTTCAAGGCGCACC
>JAADHD010000445.1:3942-5516 GCA_013152075.1 Verrucomicrobiota bacterium
GGTCGAAAACGCCGCGCAATCTAGCCGATTCGAATTTTCTGTCAAAAACTATTCCCGGAAATTTTCAATTTACCTGAAATTCGCTAAAAACGGGCAACATTCGGGGTGAGCAGAAATCAGCCTCTACCCCCCGCGCAACACTATGGATCCCCACTATTGAGAGTCCAACTTAAGCTTCCTTAAGGTTAATTCACCTCTCAGGCCTCTTAGCCCTATTGTTGAAAATAAATCCCTCAAAAAGCTTTTTGAGCCCACGCTCCCCAACGCTTAATGCCAATGATCGCAGGTCGAGGTCTGGCCTCATCCTTATCTCCGACAACCCAGGCGATTGTTACGACCCCAATCGTCATACGACCATCTGCAAGCCTGGTGTTAAACTCCAGACTTTCCGCGAGAGTTTTTTTCATCAACACCGGGTACCAATTCGAGCTAATCATGGGCACCTGCATCTGCACCTTAACAGCCCCCTCAAGCCAAGGGCTCTCTTCTCCATCAACGTGCCCATCCATTTTCAACAACATAGTAAAATCCTGGGCCACCCCCTCTGCCTGAGGGGTTTCCAGATAAACACCCAATTCCGATGCTACGATCTGGCGATACAGAATCCAGTCCACCTGATAGAGCCCTGTTCCCGCATCCACCACACACCACCGACGCGTATTATTCCCCTCATTCTCAATCACATCAAAGACCCCATAATAATAACCGGTCTCCATATCCCGAGTGCCACCTCTGAACATTACAGAGCGAACGGTGGGAAATAACTCCTCACCAGAATAATAACCCTCCATGTCCTTAAGGGCCTCACCCCGTCCCACCACAAAGGCCAATTTTTCCTCTATTGTAGAGGCCCCGTAAAAACGGCGAATCACCTGCTCTCCCTCCTGACTCACCACCTTCTGCAAAGCTGCATCCCTTTTGTAAGTTGGAATAGAAGGAGGCGTAATTGTTCCGGTGTTTGAGCCATCCGCAGCACCCGGCTCAAGCCCCAAATTCGCCCCACCCCCCTCGTCCGAAACTCCCTTCCCCGAATCAGCATTCATCGCACGCGCCGCAAGAAGTTCTTCCAGCCGCTCAATGCCCTCATCTATCTTGCCATCAACAAATTCACGCCCCTTTGTGCCACCAGGGACTATTCCCGGCGCCACTATAAAAACCGCCAAAGCAAGGAGTAAAACAGGAATCGCCAGTAGCGCAAACTTCAGCCCCTTATTCCCTCTTCTTCGGCGCCTGACCGCTTTTTTCTTCGGCGCAGACGGTGGCGCATTCCCGAAAGGATTGCTTTTTTTCTTTTCTACGACACTCTTTTTCTCCGCCACGGGCTTATCGCCCTTTTCTTGGGATGATTGAGATTGTGCTTTGTTTCCGCTTGGCACTGCTCCGGGAGGCTTCCACGTAGTCGACTCCTTAGAAACAGCTGCTCTGGCCGCGACTTGACCACTATCGAGGGTCGGCACAGAACCCGTAGTGGGCGGCGGCGCCTTCGTAGGGGGTGTCGTCATCGTCGGAACAGCTCCCGAAGTAGGAGATGGCGTTTTCCCCGCCATACGATCTCCCTTTGCACTAGGAGGAGC
>JAADHD010000368.1:0-579 GCA_013152075.1 Verrucomicrobiota bacterium
CATGCCCAGCCGCTTGCCCCCTTCCGAACGAGTGACACTATGGTGAACACCACAATCCCCAAAAACACCCCTCCCACAGCAAGCTGCCGCCAGGGCCGTTCGAACACAGACCCATGAGCATGGTGGGTCTCACCCATTCGCTGCTTATCAGCAAGTCGCTCGGATTTATCTCCATCCCTCGCCTTGCTGCTCACCACCTTGACGTGACCCGGCAACTCCAGCTTCCTCCCCATCTTATCCAAGGCCTTGACCCCAGCCACAATACCGGCAGAAAAATCCCCTCTTTTAAACTGCGGAATAATATACTGATCCATGATCTCACGACAAATCGCGTCCTCACTCCTGCCCCATCCAGCCCCCAACTCAATCCTCGCCTTGCGGTCATTCTTAGAAACCAGCAACAAGATCCCCGTATTCCAATAATCCTCCCCCAGATTCTGATTTCCGATCTGCCACTGATCAAAAAGCAAATTGGCAAAGGTCTCGATGCGCAATCCCTCTCCCCCGTATTTAGCCATCGACTCAATCGTCACCACCATGATCGGCGTCGCTTTTTCTGTCAGCAAGCTACCACTTATA
>JAADHD010000368.1:605-3347 GCA_013152075.1 Verrucomicrobiota bacterium
GGATCCAACATACCTGCATGATCGCTGATGAATTCCCGCTCTCCCGGCGGATCCAACTTGATCTCAAAAGCAAACGCAGAAACAAGAAGGGAAAACGTAATCGAAAAAGCAATCAAACTAAGCGAACTCGTTTGACTGGGGTTTTGTTTCAATTTTTTACTCAGACTCATCGACTAACACTCTATCCACCTCTTCACAAAAGGCCATTATAAATACGCCTCGGCATTATAACGAACGATCAAACTAACACTCTTTCAATCTGCTTTCGTTGCTCTTTGCTAAAATATGAGGCTACGCTTTTCATGTAATTTATTCCTCACCAGGATCCTGTCGCTCCACTGCCGCCGGAAGACCCTCCTCCGAATGAGCCCCCACTAAACGAACCGATACTGCTGGTGAAATTACCTCCAAAGGAACCGCCGCTAAAAAACCCATCGTCATCATCATCGCTTCCGCTCGACAGGAAGAACATAATGATCGAGCCCAAAGAGCCGAATACATTGCTCCATAATTGCCACGCCCAGCCTCTCGACCCTTTACGCCCAGTTGACACAATGCTAAAAACTAGTAATCCGAAAATCACGTAGTGCCACCACGGGCGAAGTTTCATCGGCATAGTAACTTCGCGTACCACAAAAAACTTAAGCTCGCCGCCAAAATAAACGGCGCAGGCTATCCAATCGCCGCCGGAAAATTGCTTAAAACTCGTTAAGCTGATTGGCAACTTCTGCTTCCGCCCCACTCTGTCCAATGCTTTAACTCCAGCCACGATTCCCGCAGAGAAGTTACCCCGCTTGAATTGCGGAATGATGTGCAAAGCCATGACCTGACGGGATAGAAAACTCTCTCGTCGCCCCCACCCCTTACCCAATTCTATGCGCGCTTTGCGATCATCTTTTGAAACCAGTAAAAGAATCCCCTTATTCGTGTAATCTTCTCCCGGCCTGCTGTGGCCGATCCGCCACTGATCAAAAAGCAAACCCGCGAAGGTTTCAATGTCCATGTTTTCGCCTCCATATTTATCCATCGATTCAACGGTAACCACTATAATAGGGACCGTTTCATCTCGCAGTAGAGCACCACTTATAGACTTGATGGTGTATTTCGAAACCTTGTCGAGCAGGCCTGCGTGATCCCTGATAAAATCACGCTCACCAGGCGGATCCAACTTAATCTCTGTCGCGGAAGCCGAATAAACGGCCATGAAACACAACGCGCTAAAAGCGACATAGCAAATCTTCAATCGGATATTGCGTATAGGGATGTCCATTACTAAAACCAACTTATATCAAGGCCTGCACGGACACCATTATAATTACCACCGCTTTTTATAACAAGCGACCTGACAAACACACCTCACCATTGATTTCACCCTGTCTCGAGGTGTAACGTAACACGACCTCCCCCGCTTTCTCTGACGCCAAACATGCTTCCCTATACCCGCGCATTCTTATTACTATGTTGCCTGACTATTGCGGGATGCAACGCCGTCTCTTCGTTTTTCCAGAATTCGGAAATCGAGCAGATGCAGAGTCAGCTCGATTCGATGCGTAAGAAACTTGAGATCCCAATCGTCGAGCAGACCAGCGGCCGAATTGGATATCACAGTGCCTATAGCAACAAATCTGAAAAAAACCAGTGGCTGCAATTGGATCTCGGACAAAGTGTGACCCCAGACTCCATTATTCTGGTGCCAGCTTTTGTGAACTATGGTAGCGACCCCCAACCCGGCTATGGTTTTCCCCAACGCTTCCGGATTGAGATTTCCGATGATCCTGAATTCGCCACGTCCAGCATCATCGCTGACGAATCACAGGCGAATTATCAACTGAAGCACAATCCGTTTTACCATGCCTCGGGCAAAGGCCATCGTGGGCGCTACGTAAGAATCACTGCCAGCCAATTAGGGGTCGCCACCACCTCACCCGATGCGCAGCGACGTTATGCCTTCGCCCTCGGCGAAGTCATGATATTGGAAGGTAATCTCAACCGCGCGATTACTTCCCGTGCGAGTGCTTCCACTAATACCAACGTCCCGCCCGCGTGGCACATCAACAATGCCATCGATGGTCAAACCTATCTCGGATTACCACAGTGGAAGGAATCGAGTCCACAAAACGGTTTCCACTCCCACATTTTCACTGACGGTCCAAATCAAGACGAATGGGTGGAAGTGGACCTCGGCAGCGAAATGCCGCTCACTGAAATCCGCTTGATTCCGGCAAGACCTGTCGACTACCCCGAATCTTCAGGTTTTGGCTTTCCAATTGATTTCAAGGTGCAAATCGGAAGCGACCGAGAATTTTTCAAGGACGTTTTTTCGGCCACTAATTTCCCAAACCCGGGAGCCCAGGTGGTCACCATACCGCTTCCTCCGGGAAGCAGAGGCCGCTATATAAGAGCCGCCACCAGCCGCTTACGCGAACGCAGTGGAGACTACATCTTTGCTCTCGCAGAACTACAGGTCTTTAGCGAAGATGTAAATATCGCTCTGGGAAAAACCGTCACTTCATCTTCAATGGCGGAAGGCGCAACCTCCTGGTCCCGCGAAGCACTCGTCGACGGGTTTTCCAGTCGTCACCAACTGCTCGACTGGCCTCAATGGATCGACACATTACTTGGAATTGCAGAATTACGGGATCAGATGGGTCAGCAGCAAGTCGGTATCGAGCAATTGGTTAAAAGGAGACGCAAACGTACCATTACCACCATTTTATTCGTGATGACCGTGATCATTCTACG
>JAADHD010000336.1 GCA_013152075.1 Verrucomicrobiota bacterium
TGCCGGG
The DNA here is from genome assembly GCA_013152075.1 of Verrucomicrobiota bacterium. Classification (GTDB taxonomy): domain Bacteria; phylum Verrucomicrobiota; class Verrucomicrobiia; order Verrucomicrobiales; family DEV007; genus JAADHD01. The sequence continues at coordinate 8 of JAADHD010000336.1, forward strand.
CGTTTTTGATCATCATGGACGCGGACGCAAAAATGGCGGAGCTCTGGATGACTTGTTCGGGGTCCAGCATGGCCTCACATTAAAACCTTCCGACATTTTTAGCGAACGCCTCTGGGTGGAGACTGATCAGGACGCCAATTTTTCCTACTCCTCATACCAAGACCTGCTGAGCAACAAAAACACCAATCTTCGCCACCCGTCAGGATTCGCTCGGGCCGTGCGCAAGTTACCCACAGACAACAATAACTCATTTGGCGACGGTGCCGGAGTGTTGATGAACCTTTCACCGCAATGGTACCATGTGTTACGCGGCCAGGGATTCGAAAAGGCCAAAGCCCGTTCCCTGTTCATGAAACATTTACGCACGGCGAATGTCACAGCACGTGTTCGAATCGCGAACCCTACGGAAGCATCCTTTACGTATGAAATCACTTACTGGAAACAGAACGACCGCATCCTGCTTTTCCTCATCATGAACCCAGAAGTCACCGGTAGCTCTGCTGGCGGTGGCAACTCACAGGGGCTGAAGACAGAAAAAATCAAGGTGACGCTTAAATTTGAAAACCCCATAAAACAAGTGCGCAACGAACGCAAAGACCAGGATCTAGCTGACGGTGATGAATTCACCCTCGATTGGATAAACAATGAAGCCGTCGTTTTGTCATACAAACTTGACCCCAGGGAAAAGCGCTGATTTAGTATTGGGAATTCAATTATCCTCACACAGCTCAAAACAATGAAAACTTTCACAACCGCCATCGCCGGAATCATCACCCTGGCCCTGATGACACTCACCACGCAAGCCGCTGACAAAATCCAACTCGACGGTGCCAAAGTCGGACACTGGACCATGGACTATGACGCTGCCGTGAAATTGGCCGCTAAGGAAAAACTGCCGCTGATCCTTAATTTCACCGGATCTGACTGGTGCGGATGGTGCAAAATAATGGACAAAAACGTCTTCGCCAAACCGGAATGGAAAAAGTTTGCCGCCAAAAACGCAGTGCTGGTCACCATCGATTTCCCCCAGGACAAAAGCATCGTTCCTAAGAAATACGTAGCCCGTAACGACAAACTAAAAGGTGAGTTCGGAGTGCAGGGATACCCAAGCTACGTCATCCTTGATAGCGACGGAAAAACCAAAATCGGACAACTCGGTGCCGGCAAAGATAAAACTCCTGAATCTTTCATTGCAGAGTTCGAAGGCCTCGTGAAAACCAGCTCAGCCGGAATCGCTGCTTTTATCAAGAAGAACCCGAGCAAAGCCCGCGCTTTCAAAAAAGCCATCGCTGATGTTGAAGCTGAGAAAAAGAAACTGATGGACTGGATCGCAACCAAACCGGAACGCAACGACGCAAATAATAAAAAATTCGAAACCTTCCAAAAAGACATCAAGGCAGCAGCAGACAAATTGGCCGCGTTTTGAATCGAAGCAAACGGTCTTCTTGCCGCAAATTTCGAGCAGGCTCAGAATTGCGCCGGGGGTGATGGATACCAGACAAAAAAATTTACTGTTGGTTATTAAAAGCGACCTTATCACATATCAACTTCATTATTGCGCCCGTTGCCTCCGGCTCAGGGCTGGCTATAAAAACGATTTAATCCCAACGCTGCGCACTGGGTAAAAAGCCCAACTCTTCCAGCTCTGAGCCGGAGTGTAGCGGAGACAGCCGGAGGCAACGGGTGAAACGCATAGTGCCAGTAGCTTAACTATTTTGTCTTACACCCTGAGTGCAATTTTCCAGGATGAATTAGCTTGTTGATTGGGGTGGGCTTTCATAACGTCCAAAACTCTCTCCATGCCTCCCGCCAAGCCCCAATACTGGGCCTTTAAATTTATCATTTAGCATTGGGCATTTATCATTTTCAATTCTTAATTGTCATCGCTTCGCTCAGACTGTCTCGGCTCCTATTTGCCTCCGGCTGTCTCAGCGCTTCGGATCCTAATTATTAATTCCTAATTCCTAATTCTTCATGTCTCCCACCAAGCCCCAATACCGCGCTTTCATCAGCTATTCGCACAAGGATGCGAAGTGGGCGAAGTGGCTGCACCGAGGCTTGGAACGTTATGTGGTTCCAATTGATGCTTTTGCGGAAGGTGAAAAGTTTGACGCGGATGGGACGGGTAAGAGTCGACGCCTGACACCAATATTCCGCGACCGGGATGAGCTGCCTGCGTCGGGTTCATTGAGCGACACCATTCAGCAAGCGCTTGAGTCGTCAGAAAATCTGATCGTGCTCTGTTCGCCGAATTCCGCCGCGTCACAATACGTTAACGCTGAGATTAAAATTTTCCGCAGCCTGCATCCCGATAACGAAAAGAAAATTTACGCTTTGATCATCGAAGGAAAGCCACCCGAATGTTTCCCCCCGGCTTTGATTGCTGACGGAGCCGAACCTATTGCGGCAGACGCACGGGAAGTTGGGGATGGCAAGCCGGACGCAAAACTAAAACTGATCGCCGGAATGTTGGGAGTTGGCTTTGACCGCTTGAAACGCAGAGAAGCCAAACGCCAACGCAATCGATTACTGGTCATGGTGAGCGTTGTATCGGCCGTTGCGGTGATGACCTCGGCATTGGCCTTGTGGGCGCTGAAAGCTGAACAGGAAACCAAGCAAGCTCTGGCACGTGAGGAACACGCAAAGCGGGGCGAAATGGCACAGCGGAAAGCTGCGGAAAAATCTGCAACCGAAGCGAATGAAGCTCTATTACGAGAGGAGGCCGCGAAACAGGGTGAAACAATGCAGCGGAAAGCGGCAGAAAAATCGGCCAACGCTGCCAATGAAGCTCGCGAACTAGCAGAGCAATCAGCCAAGGAGTCGAAAGAGGTGCTGGTGTTTTTTAACCAAAATATCTTTGGTGCATTAAAACCTAAGACTGGCCTAGGTACCGGCGGCCTAGGGTTAAATGTAACTCTTGCCGAAGCCATTGAAGCCGCAGAGGCAAACATCGAAAACTCCTTCACTGATCAACCACTCGTTGAGGCCGCCATCAGAATGCGTTTGGGTAACGCTTATCAAATCATGGGCAATAAAGGCAATGAGGTTATTTTACAATGGAAGCGTGCTTTTGAATTAAGGAAACGGGAGCTGGGCCCTGAACATCCGGACACACTCAAGTCGATGGGATCCTTGATTGGCGGCTATCGAGGTGTGTGGCGAACGCCTGAAGAACTCGCTCTCACCGAAGAACTCGTGGAGCTGAAAAAGAGGCTTTTCGGAACGAGGCATAAGTCCGCGCTCAGTTCACAAATTCAACTGGCTCATTCTTATTTGAGGACGGGCCGCATCAACGACGCCGTGACCTTACTCGAGGAAGCGTTTCGATTGCTAAAAGAGACATTGGGACCCGAACATCCACTAACGATTGGAAATATGATTTCACTCACCGATGCCTACACTACCGCTGGCCGGTATGAAGATGCTCTAGTTACAGGTGAAGAGTGTCTAAGATTGCAAATAAAGGCGCATGGTTTCGATAGCCATAAAGTCAATGTTAGATTCTATTTAGCAGTATGTTACAAGCGCGTGGGGCGTCACCAGAACGCAATCAGCTTGCTAGAAGATGCTGTCAGTGCAAGTGAAAGCGTATGGGGACCCGGTCACTCCACACCCTTGGATCTCAAGCGCAACCTGGCTTCATTTTATGAGAGCGCGAAACGACCAGAAGAGGCATTGGTCTTAAGAAAACAAATAGTGAAGTTATGGGACAAAACCTACGGCCCTGAAGCATTTGGCACGATAGGGTCATTGCGAGGGCTCGCATGGGCTCACCAGAAAATGGGACATCTGGAAGATGCCGAACAACAATACCGGAAGGCATTGCTCGCACAAAAAAATAAAGACGCTGGTCATTTGTTGTATTTTCTCACCCAAAAAAGACTCGGTGCCGTATTGGCGCAGCAGGAGAAATTTACTGAAGCTGAAACCTTATTCCTGACCGCTTATGATGGGATGAACGGCTTACCCCATAAGGGTAACACTGAATCCAAAGAGTTGAAGTCGTGCCTTGTAGAAATAGTGAAATTTTATAAAAGTTGGGACAAGCCTGAACAAGCCGCCGAGTGGCGGACGAAAGTGGAGGCAATCGAGACATCTGATAAATTGAACGCTGCTTCCAAGGAGTCGGAAAAGAAGTAAACAAGCTCCGGCAAATTGGATTGGCAAGAACGGAAGCGGTGAGTTACAGTGTTGGCATGACGATCAACTACCAGACAGTTGTCGATGAGG
>JAADHD010000407.1:0-2635 GCA_013152075.1 Verrucomicrobiota bacterium
GTCTTGGTTTAGGAATTTTAACCAAGCGAAGCATATAGGGCCACCCTTTCAGGGCTAATATTTCTCACTCACATCCCCCAGGGTTGCACCCTGGGCTGACATAGGATTGCCCCTTTGGGGCGGGGAAGGTAGGGCAATAGTTCTCTCAATCCTTCGACAAGCGATCCAGTACGTTGCGGGTGATTTGTTCGACATTTTTGTCTTTGCCGCGCAATCCGTGGGACCAGTCGGTGGTGGCGGCGGTGAAGACCGTGCCTCCCTGAGTGTAGATTCCCATGCAGGCGTTGCCGGTGTGGTCGATTTCCCAGCGTTCGTACCATTCGACATCATCGGGATGCCATTTGACCGGGCAGGAGGCCAGGATTTGGAAAGATTTTGGGGTACCGTCTTTATAAGTAGGGATGGGCAGGCCATCTTTCCAGGTCAGCTCGCAGCCGTCCGTTTCGTATCCGACGATGGTGTCTTTGCCGCCGAATTCGTCATCGCGTTTCAAGTCGGTGCCTTTGAAGACCCAGTGTTCAGGCCGATGCACTTTGTAGGCTGCTTTTTCGCCGATGAATTGACCATGACTGCCACGGTAGCCGCCGTAGATGAAGCCGACTCCTGTCAGCTCGTTTTCAGGACGCTTGAGCAGATGATGACTCCAAGCTGTGGACAACAATTTAAAATCGCGGGTTTGGAAAACCGGATCAGCAGGGAAGTTGTTTTTGTAACAGGTGAAGGATTTGCCATCATCCTCGGTGCGGGTTTGCCAGCAGACGGAGTTACCGCTGAGGAAAGCGACGTTGCCGCCTTTGGCGATCCATGATTCCAGGTTGTCACGCATTGGGGTGGACCAGTATTCATCGTGACCGACGCTGAGAACCAGATTGTAGTTTTCGAGAATTTCCGGGCGAGATTCGAGATCGCCATTGGCGGCAAAGTCCAGTTCGTAACCATTGTTTTCACACCAGACAACGAAGGGCAATTCCCAGCGGGAAAACTGGGTTCTGACAGGTCGTTCGAATGAGACTTTGTGACCCTGGTTTTTTGAAATTCCGTTGTAGGCGTAAACGCTGAAGCCTCCCCAGTTATTGTAGGCGTTGTAAGTGTTGGTGCAGAGCTGGAGGAGGATTTTGGTATTTTTTCCAGGATTGGCGGAGCGGATGATGAAAAAAGCCTCCGAGCTTGCCGTTCGGCTGCTGCGTTGTGTCCATTTCCCGCCTCGGTCAGCGATGCTGAATTTGACCCTGTAATAGCCACTCTTCCATTTGGGATCGATGGGCACGCGGAAGGTTTCGGGCCAGCGGCAACCATTGGCAGAGGCGTCTTCGGGAACGGAGTGAAGTTGGCCGGGCAGGTCTTTCTTCTGGAATACCATCTGGCGTTTTGCGCCCAGGCGAGTGATCTCGACGGCAAATTTAGCAGTGCTGGATGAAACGTGAAAGCCGATTTCGTCTCCTGCTACCACGCTGATATCACCGGCGTATCCTTCGATATAAAAAGGGCGGTCATCGGCATGGGTGAGAGTGGTGAGCGAAGTGAATAATAAAACGAGCAGGGGGAGGAGTTTTTTTTGGAGGGAGGAGGTCATAATTAAGAATTAGGAATTAAAAGTGTCGACGGGGATTTGCTGTCATTCAAGGGGGTTTTGAAATTACAGTTCAGTTTTGCAACTATTCAGGTGCTAAGAGATAACGTAGATACCTGAAGGACTTTTCTCGCAAAGATCGCCAAGAATCGCAAAGGTAAAAAAATAAAATGAGTGAAGGGTGTGGTTTCGAATTTCTGATGAACAGTGGAATCGCTCAAAGAATGAATACATTATCTGAATATATCTTAAAAAACCTTGGCGATTCTTGGCGGCCTTTGCGAGAGTCCTCTGAAAAATTCATTAATCTGCCAAGCTGGCTTCCTTTTAACCACCTGAGTTGCTCAGTTTTCATGTCTCAGTACTCGACAAGGAGGAATAATTTGCATGGATGAACAGGATATACAGGATTTTTTAAAGAGTTTGATTTTAAAAATGTAATTGCCTTTGGACGCTCCGCTCGACCTTTCAGGTCGCCTGTCTCGCTTCGCTCGGCTGGCTGTCTCGTCTTCGCCTCGGCTCTTATCCTGTTCATCCTGTCTATCCATGTTAATTTACTGATAGTTAGATTTAGGTGTAATTAGATCATGCGATGAGGGGTTTCAAAACAGGGTTAATTATTTCACTGATCCTGTTGGGGGCTGTGCAGGTAAGCATGGCGCAGAAAATTCTGCCGCCGCCGGAGATGAAGTTGGAGGCACTGCCGCTCAGAGCACTTGATCCGAGTGATAATCCCTCGACGCCCGCAAAAGTGGACTTGGGGCGCTTGTTGTTTTTTGATCCGATTTTGTCGGCAACAAAAACGGTGGCTTGTGCGACTTGTCATCATCCGAATTATGGCTGGGCGGATGGACGGGCGACGCCGCTGGGCGTGGGCGGTCGGGGGCTTGGTCCAAAACGATTGCCGGTGAAAACCGAGGGGATAGAAGTCCTAGTGAGGAATACTCCAGGTTTGTTGAATGTGGCGTTTAACGGACTGGTGAGCGGGCAGGTTTATGATCCGGATAAAGCCCCGATGTTTTTGGATGCGCGTGAGAGTGGGCTCGAGGCACAGGTGTTTCATCC
>JAADHD010000407.1:2733-4443 GCA_013152075.1 Verrucomicrobiota bacterium
TCCGGATCAGGCAGGAAACAAGGTGACAGCTGAAAAAGTTGCGAAGGTAATTGCTGCTTTCGAGCGGACTCTGGTGGCGGGAGATACTCCCTTTGACCGTTTTATGAGAGGTGATAAATCTGCGATGACGGTGCAACAGCAGAAGGGGATGAAGACTTATGAGAAGGCGGGTTGTGTGCATTGTCATGGGGGCCCGATGTTTTCGGACTTCAAATTGCACTTCATCGATGTGACCGGGACAGGCAGGGATGATCGCCAGCCGATGCGTACGCCGACTTTGCGGAACTTGCGTTACACGGCCCCTTACTTGCATCATGGCCGCAAGCGTACCCTGCAGGAAGTGATGGTGTTTTATGAGAAACTGATGGATGCCGCGGCGGAGGTGATTGATGGAGGAGCAGAGACGGATCCGCCATTTGATCCTTTGTTGAAACACCTGCATCTTGAGGCTGAGGATTTTGAGGATGTGCTGGCCTTTCTCGATGCTTTGAATGATGAGGGTTGGGATAAGAGTGTGACGAAAAGTGTGCCGAGTGGGCTGAAGGTGGGCGGGGAGTGAGGGAGGGAATATCCAATATCGAACAAGGAATTATGAAGGTAGAAGGGGGGCAGGCGCGCGCAAAGATAGGGACGACCGGCCCGGTCGTCCGTCGATTGCGGGTAAGGTACTGATCGGTAAGAGGCAGTGAATGAGGGATTGCTTTAGGAAAACATTTTGATTAGGCTGGATATTGATGAGAAAATGGTGCCATTCGAAGCGGATTATAGGGGTAGCGACAGGTATTTGTGCTTTCATTTTGGCAGCTAGTTTTGGATGGGCGCAGGAAGCAAAGAAAGACCTCACATGGCGAGAGCAGGCGGAGGAGAGATTTGCTTTAAGTGATGCGGTCGCTCGCTTGGAGAAGGATAAACTCATCTTTGTGGATGAAGGGCTGAAACAACCCTTCGAAGCTTATATCGAAAACGACCTTCCATTTTTTATTACATCGGATGCCGTGTTGCATACGTATCATGTTTTGTTGGAGGAATCATTGGCTCGAATGGAGGTAGGGAATGCCTTGTTCTTGAGAAAAACGATGGAAAATGGGTTGGCGAGGCTTCCCGAAGTGCTTGCCAAGTTGAAAGGTAATGACGATCTTAAACAGAAGGGTGCTCGACGAGCGGCGATCGCTCTGGCGGTGCCAGCTCGACTACTAGGTGCCGATGTTTCTGTGGGAGATGCGGGAATCGATAAGGAAATAGCTGCGGAAGTCGCCAGAATAACTAAAGGCCAGAGAACGGAACTTCCCCCTTGGCTAGGGCGACCATCAAATGATTTGCTGGCGATCGATTATGCCAACTTCAAACCTGCCGGGTTCTATGGGAAAACTGAACTGATGGGTAACTATTTTCGAGCAGTGAAATGGTTGCAGATTATTCCTTTTCGCTCGCAGATTGATGATGAGTGGATCGCCTTATGGTTGCTTCAAGAAGCTATGTTTCCTTCCGGCTTGGTTAACAAACGTGAATGGGATGAGCAAAAAGAACGAATAGAACGATTGGGTGGCTTATTTGGTGTTACTGATAATCTGGGAGTTCACAAATTCAGCCATATTATTGCGAAGGTTTTTGCGGAGGACGATCTAGCGGCGGTCGATCCATTTAGTGATTTCCTCGAGGATAAGAAAGGGACTGTGGCTGAGATCATTGCATTGCGGGATCAGTTGTCTG
>JAADHD010000122.1 GCA_013152075.1 Verrucomicrobiota bacterium
CACCGGCGGATAATATTTGATGCACGGCGTCTTGTGCCTCCGACTCAGATTGAATGTCACTCAATATGACCTTCATGCCCATCGTTGCCATACGCTTGGCGCTGGCAAAGCCAATGTCGCCCAAAGCACCAGTGATTAGAGTTATTTTATCGACCATTGGTTAACTTTTGCTTTTAGCCTTCATTCCATTTTAGATGACGTTATCGTTGCGTCAAGTGAAATGGTATACACTCCGTTTCAGAAAAAATACGGAGGCCCTCGAATATCACACCGTGATCGAGACTAACCCCAAGGGGAAGGGGGGATTTGCACGGCGAATATTTGTCCGCTAGAGCTGTGCGGAACTTAGGGGTTTAGTTTTTTAGGGATTTAGGGCAGAAGAACAAGATATGGGGGCAGGTGTTAATGATCACGCCCGCTTCGCTCACGCCGCTAAGACGCAAAGGGGGGAGAAGATTCTTCTACCACAGAGGCACAGAGGGGCACAGAGAAGATGGGTTTAAATGTGAGGTGAATAAGTTTTCCTGTGTGTGTTTTGTTGTCTTATAAAGGGGATATGGTAGTAATCATTATATTTTTATATTAAACCATCTTAATAAAATGAATAAATCCTTCCTATCCTTTGGACTTGTGTTGCTAGCGTTTGCGCTCACCACGATGCGGGGTCATGCGCAGTTGACTTTCACATTTGAGCAACAGGGGACGAACACGGTGGTGACGGGAAGTGGTACGGCGACTACAGGAGCGGGGGGGGTGGGGTTGATTATATAATTGGGTTTTATAGTTCAAGTGGTTTAGGGAACGGTCGATTGTTTAATGGCGATTTCACTCCCGCGGAATGGGTGAGCGACCCTGGCGGGGTCAATTTTTATGTAGATATAGCAACAACAACAACATTGGCCACAGGTGGCGCTTTGCTGAATAGATTGGAGCATATAAGTAGTAATGGGGTTGAATTATTAATACTCTATAGCGCTACCTTTACAGATTTCCCAGCTAACACGGCAGTCACTGCATCTGGATCGGCGACGTTTAATGCGCCAGATTTATTAAACTTATTCACTAACATGGCAACTGGCACGGAGTTGGTAATCATCCCTGGTGTGCTGCATTTCATCATCGGTGTGGCACCGGATGTGGCTGTTGTGGCTGCACCTGTAGCAGCAGCGCGCCAGCAAGTGCAAAGCTATCTCACCACCAATACCGCTGCGATCCAATCGCTGATGACTAGTGGACTCGGCATGGGTCTGATCAACCAACAAATCACCCAAAACGCACCCAACGCCGCTTTGAGCGATTTGAACAATCGCCTCTTTCGCGCTCGCTCTGGACGTGAAAACGCGCCTGCTGCTCTGGTCTCCACCATCGGCGGCGATTCTAGCATCTTGCGCTACCTCGCTTTCAATCAGAATTCGAACATGTCCTACAAAGTTGCCCTAGGCCTAGCAGATGCTGCGCCGCGCACGATAGAGATCAACAATGTGGATACTTTAGCAGGTAATGGTCTCAGCGGAGGTCTTCCCTACGCGATGATGGGCGTGCCGCTGATGCCAATGGCAGGCGGTGTCGCCACAGTAAACATCATCGAAGCAGCTCCTTCGAGTAAAACGGTCATCGATGACAACCCTGCCGTGATCGAAGGCACCAGCTCGAATCGCTGGGAAATCTTTGTTGCTGGTGATTTCAGTAATTACGATCAGAATCAGTTGAACGATCTAATGCAAGGTTTCACCACCACCACTTACGCCGGCACGGCAGGCATCGAATATCGCGCGCTGGATTGGCTCAACCTCGGACTGTCATGGAGCTACTTGCAGAGTGATACCGAAGTATCTGGCAACTACGGCAACATCGATCTCGAAGGCAGCCTGATCTCCACCTACGCTACCGCCTTTTGGGGGCAAAACTGGGCGGACGTGCTCTACAGCTACGGCTCGTTCAACAACGACATAGCTCGTAACACCGGTCTCGGCAGTCGAGCGAATGGCGATGCAGATAGCCAAAGTCACAACCTGCGCATGAATATCGGGCGCAATTACAAGCTAGGTCGCAACATCACCACCGGCCCAATCGCCGGAGTGCGCTATGCCATGGGCGATGTGGAGCCCTACAGTGAACGTGGCGGCGGCAGTGCAGCATTGGACTACAATGGCACTGACTTCGAGTCGATGATCAGTCGCCTCGGTTGGCAGGCGACGCATACTCAAGCGACCAGTTGGGGACGCCTGGTATCGCAAGTGCGCTTAGCATGGGAGCACGAATACATGCCGGAAAATGGTGTAGTGGGAGCCAGCTTGCAGAGCTCACCTTTTGCTTTAGTGACGGGTAACAACGTGAATCGTTTTGGAGGTTTTTCAGCTGAGGACAGTGGCGCGGCACCAGGCACGGATTGGCTGACCGCAGGACTGGGGCTGCGTTTTGAGTTGGCGAACGGCGTGGCATTTTTGACGGATTACGAAGGCGTGTTTTTCCGCAGTGATGTCAGTCAACATTTTGCTTCGGCGAAGCTGAGTTATGAGTGGGGCGCGTTCATGCCGAAGGGTAGCGGCGGTAAAAGCTCAGGAAAAGCGGTGGCTTATGAGGCGTATGACGCAGAGCCGGTAGCTGAGCCAGAGGTGAACGATGGCGTGCTTGTCGAAGAGGAGAAAAAGTCATCAGGTGGCTTTGCTGGGTGGTTAGCTCGCAAAGGGCGATAGGAGGGGGAGAAGGGCGCTAAGGAAGAGGTTTTTACCATGAAGCACGTGAAGGAAGAGAAGGAGGGGGAGAAGATTTAACCACGAAAAAGCACGGGAAAACACGGAAGGGGGCGGGGTTTACATGGATGGACAGGATGGGGGGGCTCAAGAGGATTTTCTATGAAGAAGGGTATCACGCCCGCTTTGCTCAAGCCGCTAAGACGCAAAGGGGGGAGAACATCTGTTGAGTGTGACCTGAACAACGAGAAGAAGGGCTCACGCAGCAGCAGAGCCGCAGAGGTAAATCAGAAAAATCCCCTTTTTTCATTTCATAAAAAACTCTGCGCCTCTGCGTGAGCCACTCTTTTGAGTCATCTTTAAACTCTTAAACTAAATATCGTGCACGAATCCTCGTGCAATCCATGTGTCATTCGACGGAATGGGTTTGCCTGCCTGTTTCAGATCCACGCGAATGTCAGCATAAATACTGGCAGTCGAGTGGGTAACGGGCGCAATCTGAGTCAGGGGTAGATATTGCCGGAGCCAATCTTCATAGCGTTTGCGTTTTCGGGACAGGATGCCGAAATAGTATTCTCCGATAACGATACTGGGAATGATCAGTCGATCTGCGGGCGCCAGATGAGGTTCAATTGAGGTAAGGCCCTCTGCCCATGCAGAAAGTGCGTTGGTATCCAAAATCATCAGATGTCTTTAGCCTCAATTTTCTCAAATTCATCCGCAATGGAATCGAGTATGTTTCGGTTTTTTTCGCCAAGGTCGCTTAGTTTTCCGAATCCAGCCATCCACGGTGGGCGGTTTCAGAATTCTAGCGAATAATTTTTAAGGAGACAGAGGCGGCATTTTTTCTAGTTTGGTTTTGCGAAAAACTGACTATGAAAGAAAAAATATACCGCCGCCTCCGCCTGGAAGACCGTAAGGTTATTTACAACATGAGCCAAGAGGGATTTTCTCAAATTGAAATAGCTCAAGCAATTGGCGTGAGCCAAGGAACAATCAGTAAGGAACTCTCACGAAACAAAGGAAAGAGAGGATATCGGAACATTCAGGCGCAGCGTTTTTCTGATGCGCGGCAGTCTTCAAAACGTTCTCGGCCCAAAGTTGTTACCGGATCGATTAAAGAGCAAATTGACGCGAGACTGCTTTTTAAGCACAGCCCTGATCAAATCAGTAAAACACTTGCTCTGGAAGGTATAAGCGTTAGCCATGAAGCAATCTATCGTTATATCTTGGCTGACAAAAACGAAGGAGGAGACCTATGGCGCCAATTACGCATCAACGGCAAGCGTCGTTACCGTAGACGCAGCAAGACGGGACGTGGGCAGAAGATTGCGGAGAGGGTTGATATCGATGAACGACCAGCTGTGGTCGCTATGAGAAAGCGCTATGGGGACTGGGAAGCCGACCTTATACAAGGAGCATCAGGGAGCGGCCATTTGCTATCGATATATGAGCGTAAGAGCCGCTTAGGCAAGCTTTACAAGTTGTCTTGCAAGAACAGTCTGGCGACAGCCAAAGGGATCGTCAAAATTCTCTCTAGGCATAAAGTGAAAAGCATCACCTACGATAATGGGCTGGAGTTTTCGAAGCATGCTTTGGTGAACAAATTATTAGGTTGTCAGAGCTATTTTTGCAAACCTTATAGCTCTTGGGAAAAAGGAGGAGTGGAAAATTTCAACGGCTTGGTGAGACAATACTTCCCCAAAGGAATGGACTTCACAAAGATTAGCACCAAACGTCTTAAGGAGGTCGAAAATGAACTCAATAACCGACCGCGAAACATTCTCTCCTATCGATGCCCAAATGATTTTCTTGACTGCCTAAAGGCATCATGACAACTATCCAATGAACGGCCTTCGCGGATTTGCGAGATTCCACTCCCGGACTCGCTACGCTCGCCCGGTCGTTCCATCTCGCAAATCCGCGAAGATCAACTGCACGAACAACACATTAAGACCAGATAGAAATAGGCAGCCTCATATTATTCCTTAGCTGTTTGAAACCGCCGTGCTTCTTTTGGAACGCCTCGGGAATTACCGTTTTCATATAACTTCAATTTTTCCTCAAGAGCTTCCGAGAAAAATTGCTTGAGAGTAATACCACGACTGGCAGCAAGCGCTTTTACCTGTCGAAAAGCGGTGTCTGGAAGTTCGAGAGTCGTCTTCATCCTCCCATTTTTTCATATTTATGGGTAAAAATAAATAGTCCGTCATTTTCTTGAGGATTACACATCCTGTTTCCAAAAAGTGTAACCTGTTCCCTGTCGGAACTTACAGGATACACTTGAGAACAATCGCAGATTGCAAAAATATTCTCCTGACCCTGCCATGATTCTCTCATCAATCATTTCATTTTATGTATAAAATATGTTGCGT
>JAADHD010000319.1 GCA_013152075.1 Verrucomicrobiota bacterium
CAAACTGCCACGCATGGTAGCGGTGCAAGCGAGCGGTTGTGCACCCATTGTAAAAGCCTGGAAGGAAGGCAAACGCCACGCCGAACTCTGGGAGAATGCCCACACCGTGGCCGCCGGAATCCGTGTGCCGGTAGCAGTCGGTGACTTTTTGATCATTGAGGCCGTGCGCGAGAGCGATGGTTTTGGCGCTACTGTCGACGACGACGAGATCATCGCGGCCGGAGAAGAAGTGTCCCAAACAGAAGGCTTCCTGATGTGCCCTGAAGGGGCCGCCACTTACGCAGCTTACAAACAAGCACTGAAAAATGGAACCGTCAGCCCGGATGAAAGCGCCGTGCTTTTCAATTGCGCGACAGGCTTGAAATACGAGCTACCAAGAGCCGACGCCACCCTCGATTGCACGAAGCCGATCAATTACCCGGCGCTCGACGCCTGACAAGCTACAACAACCATCGACGGATCAATAAAATAGACCCAACGGGTCGACCCTATGCCAGCCCAGGGCAACGCCCTGGGACTTGATAGATAAAATCATAAGCCCTGAAAGGGCGTCCCTAAAAAACAAGATTAGCGCCACCCCTTTGGGGCTAAAATTTATACTTAATGATCCCAGGGCGTTGCCCTGGGCTAGCTTAGCTCCATCCCCTTGGGATTTAATTTACTCCCCACCGCTCACAACTCATGCCCGAAATACTAGTCACAGAAAACATCACCGGCGATGCCATGGATCAACTTCGCAAGAAGATGGACGTGAGCTTTGAACCCGAACTATGGAGCGATCCCGATAAACTCAGAGAGGCGATAAAAAAAGTCAAAGCACTCATCGTTCGCAACCAAACCCAAGTCACCGACGACATCATCTCGGCGGCCGATGAACTACAGATCATCGCACGCGCAGGCGCAGGACTCGACAACATCGATACCAAGGCAGCCAGCAACGCCGGCATCGTAGTCAGCTCCACCCCACAAGCCAACTCCGTCTCCGTCGCCGAACTGGCCATTGGATTGATGATCAGCCTGGCCCGTCAGATCCCTGCCGCTGACTGGGACACTCGCGCCGGAGGATGGAACCGCCAAGTCTTCACTGGCGGCGAGTTGTCAGGAAAAACACTCGGCGTAGTCGGCTTTGGCCGTATTGGCGCTCTCACCGCAACCCGGGCCAAAGTTTTCGGCATGAATGTAATCGCCCACGATGACTACGTCGATCCCGCGGCCGCTCATGTGAAAGAACTCGATGCCAGTATGGTCAGTCTCGACGAGCTGTTGGCCGAAGCTGATTTCATCACCTGTCATGTTCCGCTCACTGAAGGAACCCGCGAAATGTTCAACGCCGAGCTGTTTGGCAAAATGAAAGCAAGCGCATTTTTCATCAACACCTCCCGCGGAGAAGTCGTCGACGAAAATGCTCTGGCGCGCGCCTTGCAAAATGACCAGATCGGCGGAGCCGCACTCGATGTCCGTCAGGTCGAACCTCCCGATGCCGCGAGTCCGCTCAATGGCCTGACGAATGTCATCCTCACTCCACACATCGCCGCTTTTACCAAAGAAGCCCAGACCCGCGTCGTCGATGCTGTCTGCCGTGATGTCCAGGCCGTGCTCAAAGGAAATCCCGCTATTGATTTTTTCAACTTTGCCGAACCGCAACGCTAAAATATTTTTCAATCCTTCACACCAACCACAACACAGCATGTCCATAGAATCCAAACTCGAAGAACTTGGCCTTAGTTTACCTGAAGCACCCAAGCCCGTCGCCGCTTATATCCCAGCCGTCACCAGTCGCGGACAGGTGATCGTCAGTGGCCAGTTGCCGATGCAAAACGGCGAGCTGATGAGCACGGGGAAAATCCCTTCACAAGTATCGGTCGAAGACGCGCAGACCGCTGCTCGACAGTGTGTTCTAAATGGTTTGGCGGTCTTGAAAGCAGAACTCGATGGCGATCTCAGTCGACTGGCTCGTGTCGTCCGCATAGGAGCCTTTATCCAAAGCGACGACGACTTCTACGCCCAGCCCCAGATCGCCAATGGAGCCAGCGAATTGCTATTGGAACTGCTGGGGGACTCCGGACGCCACGCCCGCGCTGCGGTAGGCGTCAACGCCCTTCCCCTTAACGCCTCGGTCGAAATCGAGTTCACCTTTGAGGTGGATTAATAAAACACGCAAATCCTTGCATTCATTCATCGCTTCTGGTCTTGTAGCGCTGAATGAAACGATCCGGCCTTCTTTATCTCATCACGCCTTTAGCAGGCTTGTTCTTAACTGCCTGCCCTAAGGTGGGCATCGACTACACCTCGCCCACTCTTAAAGCACCCGATGCCTGGAGCCAAAATGTGGTGCGCGACCTGAAGGGTGGAAAAGGCGGGATCGAAAACTGGTGGAAAAAATTCAATGACGCCACTCTCAACCAGCTGATCGAACAAGCCCGCAAAGCGAACCCAAATCTGGAGATCGCTTATCAACAGATCAACGAAGCTCGCGCCCGTCGTGGGGTCGCCTACAGCCAACTCTTCCCTGATGCTGCAGCCACTGCCGATTACAGACGCACTCGTATCAGCGAATCACTGCTCTCATTTCCGCTACCCAATAACCCCGGCAATACTTTTTCGGTCGGCTTTGATTCTGGATGGGAAATCGATGTTTTCGGTGGATTACAGCGCTCGATCGAATCCGCGCAAGCCAGTGTTGAAGCCTCAGTTGAAGCCTACCGCGACGTACTGGTTTCGCTCGAAGCTGAAGTGGCGCTCAACTACATAGAAATGCGCACCCTGCAAAAACGAATCTACCTGGCCAAAGAAAACATCACGCGCCAGAGGGACTCGCACAAGCTCACCAAGGATCGTTTTGATGCCGGACTGGTACCGGAAATCGATGTCACTCAGGCCGAAACCAACCTTTACAATACCGAGGCTGTCGTTCCCTCCCTGGAAATTCAACTGACCTTCGCCCGCAACCGCCTAGCCTCACTGTTAGGGAATTACGCAGGAACTCTCGACAAAAAACTGGGAAGCTCAACGAACATTCCTGTGCCTCCTCGCAGTCTGGCCACAGGACTACCCGCCAATTTGTTGCGCAGCCGCCCTGACGTGCGCCAAGCCGAGCGCGAACTCGCTGCGCAAACCGCCAGAGTAGGCGTTGCCACCGCAGATCTCTATCCCCGTTTTTCCCTGCTGGGAAATCTAAACCTGCAAGCCATCGATGCCGATGATTTATTTAGTTCCCCCAGTCGAGCATTCGGAATCGCCCCTTCAGTGCGCTGGCAAATCTTCGCAGCCGGAGGCATCCGCAACAATATCCGCATCGAAAAAAGGCGCGTCGAGCAAGCTTACAAAGTTTATGAAAACGCGAT
Organism: Verrucomicrobiota bacterium; assembly: GCA_013152075.1. GTDB lineage: Bacteria > Verrucomicrobiota > Verrucomicrobiia > Verrucomicrobiales > DEV007 > JAADHD01. The sequence continues at coordinate 3,345 of JAADHD010000319.1, forward strand.
TTTACTCGCCGTCGAAGAAAGCGAAAATAGCCTGGTCTCGATCAGCAAAGAACGAGTGCGTCTTGCCAAACTGCGTCAGTCGGTTAAGTCCACCGAAAAAACCGTCAAGCTAGTGAAAGACAACTACCAAAACGGCTTGGTGGATTTCCAAAACGTACTTGATGCTGAACGTAGTTTGTTTACCGCGCAAGACGATTCGGCTATCAGCGAGGGCAGCGTATCCGCAAATTACGTCCGCCTGTTCAAAGCCCTGGGCGGCGGCACCGAAACCATTTTAGCCTCGCCTACGGAAAAAGAAAAGGGCAGCCCCAAAAAGAAAAAATAGGATCAGCGATCCGTTACCATGCAAACCGTGGACATAGAGCAAGCCAATCGGCCGTTCCACCATCGCCATAAAAATGCGATCCTGATGGTAACTCTGTTACTGGTCATTATTATGGCTCCTGTAAGTCAACTGTTCAAGAACAGCAACTTAATGGACATGATAATGGCGACGCTTGTTATGGTAGCATCGCTCAATGCCATCTCTCACAAAAGGCGTTCGAAAGTTATACTCTCTGTTATTCTTGCCACGCTATACGTCATCTCTGGCTGGATTCAGGTCGCCTTCGAAGGTAACGCTCAACTTGTTATTTCCCATGCCTTTGCAGCGGCCTTATACTGCTATATCGCCGCGCTGCTGTTTCAGGTCATCATCATCGAAGACGACATCACGGTCGATCAGATATTTGCGGCAGTAGCGATCTACATATTCATCGGACTGACATGGGCCCATTTCTACGCAGTTATTGGGGCCTTTGACCCGGAATCTGTTCGTGGGCTCTCAAGTATTACAGACGCCAAACCCGCTGATTACATCTATTTCAGTTTTGTCACACTCACCACTCTGGGATATGGAGACATGTTGCCGACAAATCCAATAACCAAAGCGCTCGTCATTGTCGAAGCGATTACAGGAGTCATGTTTGTTGCAGTATTAATCTCCACACTTGTTGGCAGGGTCAACAAGAGGCGCTGATATATTCCTTCCCTTTTTATAAAAGGCGCCCAAACAATTATATCATGCCATCTTTCCGCAAATCATCATTTGGTTCCCGTATCACTGGACATTCCGGCATTCGAGATTTGATGGTAGACATCGGTGAAGCCCGGTCTGCTGCAGGAAAAGAAGCCATCATGATGGGTGGTGGCAATCCGGCCCATATTCCCGAAGTTCAACTTATCTGGCGCGAACGGCTTCAAGCATTGCTCGACCCTCCACATGAAATCGACAGTGTTCTGGTCGACTACGATGGCCCGGCCGGGAACTCACGATTCCTTGAAGCAATCGCCGCATTTTTTAATCGTGAATTCGGCTGGAACATCAGCGCAAAAAATGTGGCAGTGACTAACGGTGGCCAAACGGCTTTTTTCTTTCTTCTCAATCTGCTCGCCGGGCGTCGTGATGACGGCAGTGATTCGCATATTCTGCTGCCCTTGATGCCGGAATACATCGGCTATGCCGACCAAAGCATCGATGCCAATCTTTTTGTCGCCAAGCAGCCTAAAATCGAGCTCATCGGTGATCATCAATTCAAATACCACATCGACTTTGATGCGCTGGAAATCACGGATCAAACCGCCGCTGTATGCGTCTCCCGCCCAACCAACCCCAGCAGCAATGTTCTGACTGACGATGAAATCGCACGTCTATCTGATCTCACCCGCGAAGCCGGCATCCCACTCATCATCGACAATGCTTACGGAGCACCATTTCCAGGAGTGGTCTTCGAAGAGGTAAAACCGATCTGGGATGAGCACATCATCCTGACCTTAAGTTTGTCAAAACTCGGCCTACCAGGAATTCGAACTGGTATCGTCATTGCCCAGGAGGACATCATCGAGAGCCTCACCACCATGACGGCCATCATCGGCTTAGCCAATACCAACGTCGGCCAGGCCATCGTCACTCCTCTGGTCGAGTCCGGGGAAATTCTGGATATCAGTCGCGACCTGATTCGCCCCTATTACGAAAAAAGATCACAACATGCGATAGAGCTTTTGGACGAACATCTACCTGCCGATTTGCCGTGGCGAGTTCACAAAAGTGAAGGTGCGTTTTTTGTCTGGCTCTGGTTTGCGGATCTGCCCATCTCGACTAAAGAACTCTATCAACGCCTGAAAGCCCGCAAGACCTTCATCGTTCCCGGTGAGTATTTTTTCTACGGACTGAAAACGGAAGACTGGCCGCACTCTCGCGAATGCATCCGCCTGTCCTTCACCCAACCTGCAGCTGTCCTTGAAAAAGGAATTCGTATTCTGGGAGAAGAGATCAGACGTGCTTATGAAAACGAATAACGCAGCGGACGTGCGAGCCGCACGCCCCTACCTAAATCTATCCTACCTCCTTTAACGGTAGGGACGACCGGCCCGGTCGTCCGACAATCCACCCCAAGCCCAGCATTTCCCAACGATGAACCACAAGCTGAAATCTAGGAAACAGCCATCTTTACTGACCCGGACCATTCTAATTGCTCTGCTCGCAGCAGGCCTCTTCACCATTCTCCGCCCAGCGCGTAATCATATTCGTTTGGAATACCAAACCAAGCATACCCTGCTGACCCTTCAGGAAGCTTTGCAAAAATTCCACGTTGAAGATGAGGCTTATCCGAAAAAGTCACCAATGAGTGGAACCGAGCTGATCCAATTCCTGATGGAGGAGAGACATCTGAAATCGCCCCCTCTCAATCCAGCCACTCTCAAACCTTATTCGCTCGATGACAACGAACCTGATCGCATCATCTACACCACCGACGAACTGGCAGAAACCTACTCACTCAAAGCCTTGAAGCCTGATTCAGACGACACTTTTTTCATCGTCGATAGCACAGAACACCATTCCTTGGAGTGAGGCGTTAATGTGGAACAGGTTTGCAACCTGTTCGCCCTTGAATAAAGAACAGATTACAAATCTGTTCCACATTAAATCCGATTCAGTATTAAGCGACTCCAGCAAATCGGGCAATCCGCTCGGCACTATTGATGAAGTTGCATTGACGGAATGGTTTCGAAAAAAGAGTAGCTTGATTACTGCACCTAAACGATTTTTTCGACCACCCAGTAATAGCCCTGCCGCTTGGTAAGCTTGACCTTGCTGCCTTTGCTAAGAAAATCATTGGCGCAGGTTGCGTCATGAAATTTACCATCTATTTCAATTTTCCCACTGGGCTTTAAATCAGTTAGGCAAATTGCCTCAAGTCCGATAAGTTCGGGCCCCTCCTTCGGAAAACTTGCAGAGCCAAGCTGTGTTTTATGTTCCAGAGTATTTGAGGGGATAAATATGCTAAAAAGCATCACCGGAAACCAAAGAACCCAAACTATCAAAGTAACAATGACGCTACCGCTGGTAAATAAAGTCAGACAAGTCATGAGCTCCCTGGCTGGGCCAAAGTGCTTCGGGAACCTTTTGGACAAGGGGAAAATGATAAGCCCAGCGAGCAAGTATGCGATAAATGCGTACCAACACCATGAGCTCATCGTTCTATTTATAAAATATCGCCGCCTTCCTCAAATCGCTTTAATCGCGATGTTCTTCCAACGACACTTTCCTCCCACCGGCCAGCCTTTCCCGCCGTGCACCTGAACAGCGATCGAACCCTTCACGCCCAACAGATCCTTCACCTTGTCTTTGTCATACTTCTTCATCTCCGCAGTGGCTCCGTCAAACTCCACGATCTGGGTGCCGTTGATCCATGTCGTAATCTTTGGATATTCACCAATGCATCTCACCTTGACTGTATTCCAGTCGTTCACCTTCCATGTTTTGAGAAAATCCGCACCGGAACAAGTCGAGACCACACTCGACGCTTCATAGCCTTCCTTGTCCGCTGTCACCAATTTCACCAGCTTTTTGTTTTCACCCTCCCCTTCATACACTCCATTGATATCATAAGGACGCGCACTGAACGCTCCCGAACCTTCGCCGTAAATATGACCGACGTTGCCCTTATCATGATAGTCCACCATCATCTGCCAGCACTGCCCTTTGTCATTCGCTCGCAAAAATAATCCGGAGCACACTCCCCAGTCAGGCTTGATATCGAGTGATAGCTCAAAATCCCCATAGAGCTCATCCGTCAAAAGAATCCCACCATTGCCCGATCCCGGAGGGTCCTGCTCACCGGTGATGACTCCATCTTCGACTTGCCAGTTACCACCTGTTCCATGACCAATTTTCTCCGGATTCACGTGCCAACCGGTGAGCGTATTGCCGTCAAAAATATCCACCAAGTCTTCCTCACCGCCTACAGCGCAATCAGTGCAGGGCCCGGACCCTTTAGCTTCAGTCGTCTTTTCAGACTCACTACAGCCTATCAGCACTCCTCCCGCAAGAGCCGTTGATCCGTGTAAAAAAGCGCGCCGTGAGGTTTTTTGATTCCAGTTATCCATCTTAATAATTTGTGTGAATTTTAGTTCACTAATGAAGCCAATTCACGTCAGAATGGCAACTCATTCTTCAAACGATTTTTCACCACTCTATGAGCAGCCCCGACCAACCCAACATTCTCTGGCTCTGCACCGACCAGCAGCGCTTCGATACCATTCGAGCCCTAGGCAATTCCCGCATCATTACTCCAAATCTCGACCACCTCGTTGCAGACGGAACTACTTTCACCAATGCTTTCTGTCAGAGCCCGGTTTGCTCGCCCAGCCGGGCCTCTTTCCTCACCGGTCGATACCCGCGCACCACCCGCTGCCGCCAGAACGGACAACAGATCCCACCTGACGAAATACTGCTGCCAAAAATGTTCGCTGACGCCGGATACCGCTGCGGTCTCGCGGGCAAACTCCATCTATCCTCCTGCTCCGACGGCAAAGTGGAACAACGCATCGATGATCAGGTGGGGCGAATTCTCACGGCCCTCGAGGATAGTGGCCAGCGTGAAAATACCATCGTCATCTTCATGTCCGATCACGGCGAAATGCTTGGCGATCACGGACTCTACTTTAAAGGGCCGCATTTTTATGATGAAGCCATCCGCGTGCCGCTCATCATGCGCTGGCCGAACAAATTTCAAGCCAATCAGCAGGCGGATGGTCTGGTCGAGCTCATTGATCTCGCCCCCACCTTACTGGAGGCTGCAGGTATTCAGGCTCCAGCGGATCGCCTGCAAGGCCGCTCCCTGATGCCAATGCTTACAGGCTCGGGTAATTGCTCTACTCCAGAACGCGAATTCGTCTTCTGCGAATATTACAACTCCTGGACCCACCCCGACGCCTACGCCACGATGATTCGTAGCAAAGTCGAAAAGATTGTCGTCTATCACGGTAGCGATCAGGGCGAACTCTATGACCTGAAAAATGACCCGGATGAATTCCACAACCTCTGGTCGGATCCGTCCCATACAGAACGCAAGTTACGCCTACTCAAGCGCTGCTTCGATGCCAGTGTTTTCAGCATGGATCCAGGGCCAACGAGGCTGGGGCCGTTTTAGGGAAACAAGGCTTTGAGATGAAACAAAACGCCTAACCTCCCCCCCCTCTCAAGAGCTTCTTAACGTCGACCCCAAGAAGCAAGCTACTTGATATACGAGCAGCAATAATCTGTGATCGTTTGCACTTTCACCTGAAACTTGGAAGAAGCCGGCACTTTGAAAGATTCACCGCCCTTGATCGATTTCCATTCGGAAGCTTCAGGCAACAACACTTCAAGCTCCCCTGACATAATCTCCATGATCTCTTTGTCCTCAGTTCCAAATTCGTATTCTCCGGGAAGCATGACGCCTAGGGACTTCTTGGCTCCATCGGGAAATAAGACCGTACGGCTGGTAACGCGCCCGTCAAAGTAAGAGTTGACCGCTTTGATTACCGTGATGTTTTTAAATTCTGGCATGATATTTTCTAAATTCACTATCTCACCACTCTCGCTCCGCCGCCACCCATCACCTTCTCGACTTCACTAACCGTCACCATCGTCGTATCCCCCGGCGTGGTCATTGCAAGCGCGCCATGAGCGGCACCATAATTCACCGCCTTCGCCGGATCGTTATGCGTCAGGAATCCGTAAATCAAACCTGAGGCAAAACTGTCTCCCCCACCCACGCGATCCATGATCTCGAGTTTTGGGAAAGCGTTCGCTTCATAAAACTCTCCATCGTGCCAACACACCGCACCCCAATCATTGACCGTGGCCGTGTGCACTTCGCGTAAGGTCGTCGCCGTCGCTTTGAAATTCGGAAACTCCTTCACCGCAGTGGAGATCATGTTCTTGAAATTTTCCACATCGATTCCGCTGATATTATCATCCACGCCTTCAACCTCAAAACCAAGACTCGCAGTAAAATCCTCTTCGTTGCCGATCATCACATCGACGTGATGAGCAATCTCGCGGTTCACCTCCTGCGCCTTGTCCAGTCCGCCGATTGCGCTCCACAATGACGGACGATAGTTGAGATCATAAGAAACAATTGTGCCGTGTTTTTTGGCCGCCTTGCAGGCTTCAATGGTGAACTCCGCAGCGCTTTCAGATAAGGCAGCAAAAATACCACCGGTGTGAAACCACCGCGCTCCCTGTCGGCCAAAAAGATCATCCCAATCGACATCACCCGGCTTGAGCTGACTTGCCGCCGTATTGCCACGATCAGGCACACCCACTGCGCCACGAATTCCAAAACCACGCTCGGTGAAATTCAAACCATTGCGCACCGTGCGCCCAATGCCGTCATAATCACGCCAGACAATGTGTTGTGTATCGACTCCACCCTGCAGAATGAAATCTTCAACCAGACGACCGATTTCGTTATCTGCAAAAGCTGTCACTACGGACGTCCTCAATCCAAAACAACGCCGCAGACCACGGGTGACATTGTATTCACCGCCACCCTCCCAGGCTTGGAAAGATCGTGCCGTGCGCACCCGGCCCTCACCGGGGTCGAGACGCAACATCACTTCTCCGAGAGAAATGCAGTCGTATTCACAAGAGTCAGCAGATTTGATTTCGAGAGCCATGATATAGAATAAGGAATTGAGAATTAGGAATTAGAAATTTTGCGATTTAATGCACCCTTAGAACTTGTTCGATTGGATGAAGTCCTCGTCGCCGTTGAGGAAGTTGATGAGATTATCGGTGGAACGCATCGCCTGACGCACCACGGATTCGTAAGTCCGCGATCCGATATGCGGGGTAATCACGCAATTGGGTGAAGACAACAGTGGATGATCCGCCGGCGGCGGTTCCTCGTCCAACACATCCGCGCCATAGCCTCCGACTTTTCCGGAATGCAAAGCGGTTACCATATCAGCTGTTTCCACCAATTCACCACGTGCGCAATTTAGAACAATCACACCGTTCTTCATTTCGGCGATTTTAGCCGTATTGATCATGCCGCGCGTTTCATCCGAAAGGAAACAGTGCAACGAAACCACATCCGCTTGAGTGAGCACATCGTCCATCGTGTCACAACGTTGAACGTCATGCTCTGCGGCAAATGCTTCATCCCAGTAGGGATCAAAAGCGATGACCGGCATGCCGAAAGCTTTGGCCCGAGTAGCCACTTCTTTGCCAATCCGCCCCAGACCAATGATGCCCATCGTCTGGCCCATGATTTCATGACCGGTGAGCCTTTTCCATGCTCCCTGACGAGCCGCGGAAGCCGTCTCAACGATAGTCTTGGTGATGCCCAACAGAAGCCCGAAAGTATGTTCCGCAACCGTGGTGTGATTAACGCCCGGAGTGAACAACACCGGAATTTTTTTTTCCGTAGCGTAATCCACGTCGATCTTATCCAGTCCGATGCCGTATTTTGAAATAACTTTCAGACGTGGCAGCGATTTATCGATGACCGCCTGGGTGATCGCATCATCTCCACAGAGAAAAGCGTCGAATTCACCTGCCAGCTCAAGCATCTTCTCCTCGGGCAGCGGACCGCGTTCGCAAACAATTTCGTATCCCTGGGACGCCAGCCTGTCGTGATGCGGACCGGGGATATCCTGATAAGAAGTGGTGGTGAGAAGAATTCGTGTTGTCATATTCAGGCAATAGGAATAGTGGTGCTAGGTAGCGGAATCAACCAAGAATATGACAGCCACGCCAAACGAAGAAAATCCAATGGAACTAGGGCCCCAACCCCTGGATGCCGTGATGAAGGAAATGAAGCTCTCTAACCATGATCTGGCGACGGCTAACGCCAACCAATTGACTCACAAAACGGTGAATAAAGCGCGTAAAGGAAGACAACTGACCAAACGCAGCCAGCGCAAGGTGATCGACGCCATGAATGCAGTAAAAGGCGAAAGGGAAGCCTACCAACTGGAAGATTTGTTCACCTATCGGGGCCGTTGATTTTGGTCTCCAAGGTAAAACGATGTTCCCCCATCGTTTTGAGAAAAGCCGGGCACTATGTGGGTGAGCGTTCGCCACATCAACGAACGCGGTCTCACCGCCAAGCAGCATCTGCAGGCGGTCGAATAATTCAGACCGAGTTCGATTTATTAATCTTTATTTAATATTCCCCAACCCCTGATATGCGCATATCATACCAAAATAACCCAATAAACTACTAGCGCCGTCTAAGGGAGCGTACCACATTTTACCAAGTAAAGTAGCCCTAGCCCCTAACCCTTGTGAACAAACACCCCCTATTTTCTCTCTCCCTGATTTCCGCTTCGACTCTTGCTCTGAGCCTTTCCCCTTCAACCGCAGCGGATCCCAATTCCAAGCCGGTTGATTTCACCCGCGACATACGCCCCATCCTCTCGACCGCCTGTTTTCAATGTCACGGACCTGACGCAGAGAACCGTGAAGCCGGACTGCGACTGGATAACGAAAAAGGAGCGTTCGCTAATCTCGACGGAGATCACAAAGCTTTTGTCCGCGGCAAACCTGAGCATAGCGAAGCTTTTGCGCGAATCATCACTAAAGACGCAGACGATCTGATGCCGCCTCCGGATTCAGGCAAAAAAATAACGCCTGAGCAAGCCAAGTTGATCCGGCGCTGGATCAAACAAGGTGCGAAGTGGGGCAAACATTGGGCCTTCGAAGCGCCAAAACGGCCAAAGATCCCCCAACTGTCCGCCGCCAACGACAAAGCCCCCAACGGCCCGGCGGCTCGCGTCGTAAACCCCATCGACAACTTCGTCTTTGAGCGACTCAACCATGAAGGACTGAGCCCCTCCCCCGCAGCTGACCGTGCCACCCAACTGCGCAGACTGAGTCTCGATTTGGTGGGACTCCCTCCAAGCGCTAAAGAACTCGATACCTTTCTCGCCGATAAAAGTTCCACCGCCTGGGACAAACAAATCGACCGCCTGTTGAAATCCCAGCACTTCGGCGAACGCTGGGGACGCGTCTGGCTCGACGCGGCCCGCTACGCGGATTCAGACGGATACGAAAAAGACAAACCACGTGAGGTGTGGTTTTACCGTGACTGGGTGATCAACGCCATGAACAAGGACATGCCCTACAATCAATTTGTGATCGAACAAATTGCCGGCGACCTCTTACCCAACGCAAATCAGGATCAGATCGTCGCCACCGGATTTTTGCGCAATTCGATGCTCAATGAAGAAGGCGGAATCGATCCTGAAGAGTTTCGCATGTATGCCATGTTCGACCGCATGGATGCCGTCGGCAAAGCGGTGCTGGGATTCACCATGCAGTGTGCTCAATGTCACACTCACAAATACGATCCGCTGTCGCAGGAAGATTATTACCGCACTTTTTCCTATTTGAATAATTCCTATGAAGCTCAGCCCATTGTCTACACAGTCGAGCAAAGAAAAAAGCGAAGCAAGCTGTTTGCCGCCATCGCAAAAATTGAAAATGGCTTGAAAAGTAACCGTGCCGACTGGCCGGCCCGCATGGCGGCCTGGGAAGAAACTGTGCGTAATAATCAGCCGAAATGGGAAACGCTGAAACTCAAAAACAGCTCCGGAAACAACGGGCAGCGTTATTATGAGCAGCAAGACGGATCCTATCTGGCTCAGGGATACGCCGCGACCAAACTCACGGCCCCTTTTGCCGCGACCACCAATGCCCCGAAGATCCGCTCCTTTCAGTTGGAAGTTCTCAATCATCCGAATCTACCTGGCGGAGGTCCCGGACGCGGTTTACTTGGCCGCTATTCGATCAGCGAGTTCCAGGTGAAAGCTGAAAGCGTCAAAGACTCGAAGATGAGTAAGACTGTAAAATTTACACGAGCCACAGCTGATTACGGCAACGAAAAAATCCAGATGAAAGCGCCTTACCTCGACAAGCGCGACGGTAAGAGCTCAGGCCATACCGGCCCCATTAGTTTTGCTATCGACGGCAACAACAAAACAGGTTGGGGTACCGACGGCGGACCTGGCCGCCACAACGGAGAGCACCGGGCGGTATTTGTAGCTGACAAAGACGTGGCATTTCCCGGCGGAACCAAACTGACTGTAACGATGATTCAACGTCAGGGAGGTTGGAACAGTGATGACAACCAGACCATGAATCTCGGACGCTTCCGGATTTCGATCACTGACAAAGAGGCTGATGCGGATCCCCTGCCGGCCGAGGTTAGAAAAATTGTCGATACCGTTCCGGCAGACAAACGCAGTCCACAACAAACTCAAAAGGTATTCACTTACTGGCGAACGACTCTACCCGGATGGAAAACCGCCAACGCACAAATCGAGGCTCTGTGGAAAAAACATCCGGAAGGGACTACCCAATTTGTCTATCAGGAAATGGAACAAGGAAGAAAAACTCACATGCTGAAACGCGGTGACTTCCTCAGTCCTGAAAAAGAAGTCAGCTCAGGTATCCCCTCGTTCCTGCACGCCATGCCTAAAGATGCTGGCACAGGTCGACTGGCCTTTGCCCGCTGGCTGACAGACCGCCAATCCCCGACAACCGCTCGAACCATCGTCAACCGAATCTGGCAGGCTTATTACGGAGCGGGACTCTTTGAAACCGCCGACGACCTGGGGTCAACCGGCTCGTCCCCCTCACATCAAAAACTCTTGGACTGGCTTTCAGTCGAGCTGATGGAAAACAACTGGTCACTCAAACATATCCATCGCCTGATCGCGCAATCCGCCACCTACCGCCAATCTTCCACCGTCAGCGAAACGATGGCGGCGCGTGATCCCAACAACCGCCTGCTCGCCCGCGGCCCCCGCTTCCGGGCAGACGCCGAAATCGTGCGCGATATTTTCCTTTCCG
>JAADHD010000476.1 GCA_013152075.1 Verrucomicrobiota bacterium
TGATTCCGGCGGCTCTTGCGCAAAGTGAAAAGCCCTTCCAACTACTGGGTAAAGTTGCGGGATTGACGGTTTTGAATGATCGTCCGATCAATGCTGAAACGCCGCCGCATTTGCTGGATGATGATGTGACCCCGGCAGATCGATTGTTTGTTCGCAATAACGGGCATCCTCCGGTTTTGTCAGACATTGATGCTGACAAGTGGACCCTGGAGATCGGCGGTGAGTCCTGCAAAAATCCACAGACCTTTACGCTGCCTGAGTTGAAAAAGAAGTTTAAACATTATACCTACCAATTGACGATTGAGTGCGGTGGCAATGGTCGAGGTGAATTCAATCCGCCGGCTAAGGGAAACCAATGGACTCTGGGCGCAGTTGGATGTCCGAAGTGGACGGGAGTTCGCATGCGTGATGTGTTGGAGCATTGTGGAATTAAAGAAGATGCGGTGTACACTGCTTATTACGGTAAAGACACACACCTTTCCAGTGACCCTAAAAAAGACGCGATCTCCCGCGGAGTGCCGATTGCCAAAGCGCTTGAGGATGAATCTTTGATCGCCTTTGCGATGAACGGGGAAGACATTCCTTGGCTGAATGGATACCCGCTTCGTTTAGTGACCGGCGGATGGCCAGCTTCGACTTCAGGTAAGTGGGTGAACCGCTTGCTGATTCGCGATCAAGTGCACGATGGTACGAAGATGATAGGTCAGGCTTACAGAGTACCAAAGAAGACGGTTGCTCCCGGCACATCGGTTCCGGATGAGGATATGAAAATAATCGAGTCCATGCCGGTTAAATCGTTGGTGACTTTTCCGAAATCAGGTGTTAGTCATCCGGTTGGAAAGAAATTCGCCGTTCGCGGTCACGCTTGGGCGGGAGACCTTGAAGTGAAAGAGATGTTTGTCTCGATCGACTTTGGCAGAACCTGGCAGAAGGCGGACTTGGAAGCTCCGGTGAATAGACTGGCCTGGCAGCGTTGGAGTGCTGAAGTCAAGTTTCCAGAGACCGGCTATTATGAAGTGTGGGCGCGGGCTGTGGATAGTAAGGGCATCAGTCAGCCGATGATTTTACCGGGGTGGAATCCCAAGGGCTACCTGAATAATGCCTGTCACCGGATTGCGGTGCAGGCGGTGTGAAGCTCAGAGTGTTAATATTTGGAATCATTTCATTATGAACGAAGGCATGAAAATGAAGGGACTTAAGGTCAGTGGATTAGTGGTGATAATATCGACGATGTTATTGCCAATGTGCTTGAATGCGGCGGATGAAACAAAGCAAGTTAAGGATATTCCGCTTGATCCGGTGACTGGTATGAAAATGACCGGCGACTGGGAATTGGTGAGGAACAACTGCATTATTTGTCATTCGGCGCAGCAGTTCCTGAGACAAAAGGGTACGTTGGTGACTTGGACGGAGATTGTGCAGTGGATGCAGAAAGACGGGGGGCTATGGCCGCTACAGCCGGAGCTAGAGAAGAAAATTCTATCTTATCTGGCCGGCAATTACGGGCCGAGTGACGCGTATCGACGCGCGCCGATTCCGGCGACTTTTATGCCGACCAATCCCTACGAGAGTAAAATTAGGAAGGAAGTGGAAGAGAAGAGGAAGGCGGGGTTGATACCGATGAAGAAGCCTTGAAGAATGGGCGAATCGCGAATGGGCGAATGGCCGAATAACAATGTAGGAGGGAATGTGATTTACTCTCTCTTTGGAAGCCGAGTTTGCCGATCTTGCAAGGTCGGCTTAGAGTTCCCGCATCTACATAACCTCTTTGACATGAATACAGAAAACGACAATTTTTTGATAGAACGCAGGAAATGGCTGAGCGGCGTCGGTGCAACGGCTTTCGGGTTGTCTTTCAGTGAAATGGCAGGCGTGACTGAGCTGGTGGCTGCCGCTGATGCGAAGGCTTCTGCTTTGGATCCCTTTAACCGTTTTCCAAGAATGGTGCAGGAGTCTTTTGTGCGACGGGTGAGCCGGGTGGAAATGAAGGGCTTATTGGCCAAATCAGAATTAAAAACAAAAGCCGATGCCGAGGCTTATGTGAAGGCGGTTCAGAAAAAGATTAAAACTGCTTTTGCGCCTTTTCCACAGAAAAAATCACCGTTGAAAGCGAGGATTACCGGCACGGTTGAGCGTGGGACTTACAAAATTGAAAAATTGATTTTTGAGAGCCGTCCGGGATTTCTGGTGACCGCTAATCTTTATATGCCGGAGGGACGTGAGGGGCCAATGCCGGCAGTGGTTGGAACTTGTGGTCATTCCAATAATGGCAAAGCGTCGAAGGCTTATCAATCGTATGCGCAGGGACTGGCCAAGCAGGGTTATGTGGTATTAATTTATGATCCCATTGGTCAGGGAGAGCGATTGCAATATGCCGGTGATGATTTGAAATCGTTGGTGGGCGGCCCGACAACAGAACATGCGCAGGCGGGTAATCAGCAGTTTCTTGTAGGCGATTTTTTTGGTTCGTGGCGAGCATGGGATGGAATCCGGGCTTTGGATTATTTGCTGACCCGTAAAGAGGTGGATCCTAAAAAAATTGGGGTTACCGGAAATTCCGGTGGTGGTACGATGACAACTTGGTTGTGTGGCGTCGAGCCGAGGTGGTCGATGGCGGCGCCGAGTTGTTTCGTGACGACCTGGCGGCATAACATCGAAAATGAGTTGCCACAGGATACCGAGCAATGTCCGCCCAGGACATTGGCTCTGGGATTGGATCACGATGATTTTCTTGCGGCGATGGCGCCCAAACCGGTGATAATTTTGGCAAAGGAGAAAGACTTTTTTGACGCTCGCGGATCAGCAGAAACGTATGAGCGTTTGAAAAACCTCTACCGTTTATTGGGCAAGGAGGATAATATCAGCCTCTTCACCGGACCTACGACCCATGGTTACAGTCAGGAGAATCGTGAGGCGATGTATCGGGTGTTCAACAAGGCGACGGGTTTGCCGGCGATCAAATCGGAGCCGGAGATCCAAATTGAAACGGATGAAACTTTACAATGCACTCCGACGGGGCAGGTGAAGGATATGAAGTCGCGTTCGGTGTTTTCTTTCACTGCGGCGAAAGCTCGGGCTCAGGAGAAAAAGCGCAAAGAGCAGGCGTTGAAAGGAGAAGATTTGAAAAAAGCGGTTAAAGATGTATTGCGTCTGTCAAAAAGGGGAAAAGCTCCGCGTTCCAGGATTTTTCGGGCTTCAGGCGGTGACCGCGCTTACCCCAAAAAGTTTTATATCAATTACGGAGTGGAGAGTGATCCTGGTATTATGGCCATTTGCACCATGCTGGGAGATGAGCGCATGCATTCACGCCCTCCTCAGGCGGAAGGCAAGGGGCGGGCCTTGTTGTATGTTTCGCATTTGTCCGCGGATGCGGAGCTGAGAGACGAGCCGCTGTTGCGGGAGGTGATCAAAACAGAAGGCACCGATACTCGGGTGTTTGCCTGTGATGTCCGCGGAGTGGGAGATTCGCGCCCCGGGCTCACTGCTCAAAAGGATCCTTACAGTTTTTATGGAGCGGATTATATGTACGCGATCTATTCGCTAATGTTTAACCGGCCTTATCTCGGTGGGCGCACTTACGATGTGTTGAGTGTGTTAGATTGGATGGGTGCGCGTGGATACAAGGATGTGCATTTGGTTGGCAAAGGCTGGGGCGCGCTGCCGGCAACCTTTGCAGCTATGTTTTGCGACAACGTGAAGCAGGTGACTCTCAAGAATTCCCTGAGCAGTTATTTTGATGTGACGCAGGCGGAATTTTACAAATGGCCGTTGTCGTCTTTTTTGCCAGGAGTGGCGAGAAAATTTGATCTGCCCGATTGTTATGAAGAGCTTAAATCCAAAGGGTTGCGTCAGGTGGAGCCTTGGGATGCGGAAATGAGTTAAGAATATAGTTGGTGATCAGTTGAGTTAGGAGGATTATGGAAACTTTGCAACAGGTCAGGCCGGAGCATTTGAATCACCACGGATTTTTGTTTGGTGGATATATGCTGATGTGGGTGGATGAGGCTGCGTGGATTGCGGCTAGTCTGGATCGCCCCGATTGTCATTTTGTGACGGTGGGCATGGAGAAGGTGGAGTTCCGCCACAAGGTGCAGAAGGGTTCGATACTGATGTTTTCGATTATTGAGTCACGAGTCGGTAGAACTTCCGTGACTTATCAGGTGGATGTGACCTGCCGTCATGCCGCAGGGCATGAAAAATCAGCTGAGCCCGTTTTTTCCAATCAGGTGACGATGGTGAGAGTTGATGAGGGGGGGACGAAGATCCCGTTGGATTAGCGGGTCAGGAAGCTTTCAGCCTCAAGCGGGCGGCGAAGGCGCCGTCAAAGCCATTCTCCCATGGCAAGCATACTTTGCTTTCTTCAAGCTCAAGAGCTGGGAATTCAGTTAACAAAATATCTATCGCCTGTTGATTCTCTTCGGCTTCGAGTGAGCAGGTGCTGTAAACTAGATGTCCGCCCGGTTTTAACAGAGGCAGGCAGTTTCGCGTGATTTCGAGTTGCTGGGTCTGCATGCTCCTGAAGTCTTTCGGCTGCAGGCGCCAACGTACATCAATACGTCTCCTCATCACGCCCGTATTACTGCAGGGAGCATCGATGAGGATGCTGTCGAATGAAGCGGGGTTGGGGAAGCCGGCTGAATCGTTGTCTGGTGTGAGCCAATCGATTTGGCGGAGCTCGCAGTTGCTCACATGACTGCGTTTGAGGTTTTCCTCAAGGCGTAGCAGGCGTTTCTCATCGTTATCACATGAGATGATCTGTCCGGAGTTTTTCATCGCGCCAGCGAGCCAAATAGTTTTGCCGCCGGGGGCACCGCAGGCATCGAGAATAATTTGTCCGGGTTTGGGTTCAAGAAGTTGGCAGGCTATACTGGTGCTGGGATCCTGAATATAGATCAAGCCTTGTCCAATCCAGTCAGGGGGAATCGGCCCATCGAGTCGCAGGAAGTCGTCAGGAGCGTTCGGGGCTATATGGGTGAACTCGGAGTCACGAATTTCAGTGAGGGCCTCCGGATTAGCGCTCAATGAATTGAGACGAAGATACACAGGAGCGGCCTCATTGTTCCACGCACAAAGCTTGCTCACATTGTCTTCGCCAAAACTTTTTTCCCAGCGTTCGATAAGAAAAGCCGGGTGGGAAAAAGCCTCTTCAAGAGAGAGTGAAGCGACCAATTCATCCAGCTCGGCTTCTTTGCGCATGGCGTTGCGTAGAATGGCGTTCACCAGGGATTTTGCTGCACGGTTGTCGGCTAGTGTGACGGTTTCATTGACCGCTGCGTGGGTCGCGATGTTGGTGAGGCGGATTTGATAAAGCCCGATACGGAGAACGAGGCGGAGTCGATGTTTGAGGCTTTTGTGATTCCTCAAGTGATCAATACAGGTATCCAGCAGGGTAAGGTTGCGAATGATGCCGTAGAATATTTGCTGCACAAAGGCATGGTCACGGGATTCCAGTTGATATTTTTTACTAAGGTCAGCCAGGATTCTGTCAGCGTGGATCGTCTCGTTCTCCCAGCGTTCCAGGCATTTAAAAATGATTTTTCTTAATGGAGGGGACGCCATGACTAGTTTGTATTATAGTTGCCGCAGGTATTGGATGAAGAACATATTTAGAATCCGTCGATATTAAAACTCGACAAAGTCTTCAGTGGTGCTCCTGACCTTGCACGGAGAGTAGTAGTTAGATTGGCACGCCCTCTTGAAATCCGAGATGGATTTCTTCGTCAAAATTTCTATTCAGCAAAAACTGACACTAGATCAATTTGCTCCTCCGAATGAACCAGGCTGGAGATCAATTGGAAGTGTGATTCTTGGGAAGGCTTTGAGAGTGAAGCTCATTACCACTCCCCATTCCTCATCACCTCGACGACTATCACGGATGATTCCGCCAAAGGATGCTGTCCAGGCTGAAAGGTCCCGATGGATCTGGTATTGCTGGATTTCCAAGGTGTTGTCGGTTTGCTCAAAGCGGTGACTGGTGCTGAAGCCCCAGTTTTCGTTCAGGCGAGTGTAAGTGCCGAAGGTATATAGATTGCTGTCGATGAAGAAGGGGTGATCGTTGAGAAAGTAGTTTCCAAGTGAGAACTGGAAGTTTTTTACCGGCATGAAAGTAAGGGAGCTGGTGATTTCGGTGAAGTCTGTAGTTTGATTGAAGACCGGAATTTGCGAATTGACGCGCGCATTAAGCCAAGGTAGGGGAGCCCAGATAATGTTGTTGAATAAGTTTGAAAAGTTCCGATCGAATTCCGGGTCATCGAGGTAGGTATCGAAGAAGGTATTCACTTCCAACCATCCGTGAGTCCCTTGGTTACGTTTGGTTTGTATGCGGTTGACCATGCCTGTGCGGGCAATATTCCAGCTACGGATATCGTCCACTGCGGTGAACAGGGGTAGATCAAGCGGGCGTAGCCTTGTTGATGGAGTCAGCCGGTCAATACGTGTGGAAAATCCATCGGGGGCGGCATCGGCACTGACAAACGAGTAGTTCACATAAGGTTGAGCGATATGGCGGATTTCATTGATTCCCATGGCTTGGGAAATTGCTCCCTGGTAGACCTTGGAGACTTTGAAAGAGGCGTCGATTCCAGCGTGGAAAGTGGTGCGGTCACGATTGCCAACATACTTGGAACCCATATCAAAATACTTGGTGTATCCAACACCAGCACGGGGCACGAGGGACAACCATCCTCCAACGGCTGTCGGGTAAAGCACTTCGTGATAAGTGTCAAAGCGTGTGAAGCTGCGATTGTCCAGGAGTAAGTCAAGATCACTAAGGAGTGATCTTGAGGCATCTTCGTCAAAATCTTCTTGAAGTATCACGCTGTCTTCGTCTTCGCCGACTATAGATACCAAGTCGCCACCAACTACTTTGGCTTTCCCGGCATCGATCATTTTCAAATAATTATCCTGAGCTCGGCGTAGTTGGATGTTGTCAGCGCCATCGCTGTCCGCCAATTTTTCTTCAAGAATGCCAAAGGTGGTATAACCTTGATAAAAGAATCCTGAGCCTAAAATCGGTTGGCGAGTGACATCCAAAGCCAATTCAGGCAGGCGACTGTCTGTTTGGAAAAAGTCATTCAGCTGGAGTCGACCAGTCAATGAAAGTGTGCCGCGGGGATCGCTTTTTACCAGATTGATGATGTTGTCTGGTTTGGGATCTGTGGTGAATTCGCGAGGGAAAAAGTCACTGTAAACAAAAGCGTCAGAGAGTGCGTTGATGTCTATATCAAGATAGAGGGTGCTTTTTTCCGGTCCGGGGAAATACACTCGGTGTTGCAGATTGATTCGATAACGATCACCACTTAGATCTGTATTACGCTCAGTGCCAACGAAGTTGGTGTTGGGTGCGTCGTCGCTTGCATAGTAGAGTTTGAGGCGTCCGAAATTGATGTTGTTACGATACCTTTGGGACTTGAACTCGATTCCCCCGGCAATCCCTCTGCTACTGCGTAGATCAAACTGAGCTTGCGCGAGTGTGCCTTCCCCCAGCATGAAGCCGTATTGGTTCAAAAGGAAGCCGCCCCAGCCGCTGTTGTAACCCGGGGTGAAGAAATAACCGAGTTCATCGTTAAGTGGTTGTGAGAGATAAGGCAACCACATGATCGGGGTATTGCCGGCATAGAACTTCATGTTCTTGAAAGTGACTCGTTCGCCGGGGTAGACCCGAATGCGTTTAGCTTTCATGCGGAAAGAAGGCTCGGCATTATCATCTGTAGTGAACCACGAATCGGTCATTTCAATCATGTCCGTGGCACTGGTCGGGATTTGAATGTCGTCAGCGTCATAGTAAATCGGAACGAGTGCGCCGCGCAGGCTGGAAGCGGTCATCTCTTCGGTGTTGAGATTGTAGATTGCTTCTTCGGCAGTGTAGGTGCCACCGTCTTTATAAATGATTACGTTGCCGCGGGCGAAAACATCACCGGTGGACTGGTGATACTCGGCGTGATCGGCCTGGATAATCGTGCCGCCATAGTGGATTTCCACGTTGCCGTTTGCCTTGGCAATGCCCAGGTCTTCATCGAAAGTGGTTTCGTCACTTTGAATTT
This sequence comes from Verrucomicrobiota bacterium, assembly GCA_013152075.1. Taxonomy (GTDB): domain Bacteria; phylum Verrucomicrobiota; class Verrucomicrobiia; order Verrucomicrobiales; family DEV007; genus JAADHD01. The sequence goes on from JAADHD010000476.1 coordinate 8,043, forward strand.
CGAGATTTTGTGCGAGCTGGGCGGCCTGGTTAGCCATGCCGGCTGCTTTGTCGATTGAAGCACTATCCACTTGATCAAGTTTTTTTGCTGCTTCATCAAGCTGCGCAAGCGATTGTGGGACGTGCAGTAAGCTGGATAATCCTGTGATCACACCGACGATGATCGGTAAGGCTTTACGTTGTAAGGTTCTCATTTCGCTTTGGTGGGAAAAAAATAGGCTTCACATAATCGTATTTGCAATGCGATTATGATAGCTAGTGGAAATTCTAATTATTAGGAATTGTAAAAATTATAGATCTCTTAAGGAATAGAATTACAGTGAGAACAGCCCTTTTAACAACAAAATGACCAAAAAACCACTAAAAACTGTAGTTTTTCCTGTTGAGTGTTTTGCAAATTTAATCCAGGAGAGCCGTCATCTAGTGCGCATACAGTAGCCGAGTTTTGACTTTTTACTCAAAAAATTAATAAAAATTTGTGCGTTTTCGTCCCATGATTCTTTGGCCGCGATTTCGAGAGCTTGTAGTCGGTTTAGCTTCTGGTGGTAAAAAAGCTGGTAGGCTTTTTTGATTTCGCGCCGGGTGGCTGGTTTAAAGCCTGCTCTGCGCAGGCCTATTGAGTTCAATCCCACGATATTGTTCAATCCGGCGGCGGTGACATAGGGCGGAATGTCCTGGGAAACCGAAGCGTGTCCCTGAAGCATGACAAAATCGCCGATTCTAGCAAATTGGTGAATTCCGGCTCCTCCTCCCATAAAACATTGTTTACCTACGCTAATATGCCCGCCAAGCATGACATTGTTGGCGAAAATGTTATTATCACCAATGAGACAATCGTGCCCGACGTGCGTGCCGACCATAAAAAAGTTGTTCTGGCCGATGATGGTGTTTTCGCCATCACTTAGGCTGCGGTGAATGGTGACGTGTTCCCGGATCGTGTTCTCGGCGCCTATGATGACTCCGCTTTTAATTTGAGGGTCGAAATCGACTGATTGGGGGTCGCCGCCGATGATCGAGCCCGGCCAGATGATGCAATTTTCTCCGATGGAGCATTGACCCAGTAGATGCACATTGGAATGGATACGGGATCCGCTGCCTATGGTGACTCCGTCCTCGACAATGGAAAATGCGCCAATTTCGACATTGCTGGCAATGTCGGCATTCGGGCTGATGATGGCGGTCTCGTGAGTTTTCAAAAGCAGTGACAAATCTGTATATGATGGAGCGCCGATGTAAAGTGAAGGATTAGCTGGATCAAATTAAGCCCATTTCACGAAAACTGAAATATCCTTGTTCGCATTGAGTGGATGGAGCGCCGATGATAATGTGATCAAGCATTTCGATACTGACGTGTTCGCTGGCTTGTTTTAGTTTTCGGGTCAGGCTGCGATCGGCGCTACTAGGGGCCGGATCGCCGCTGGGGTGGTTGTGAACCAGAATAAAGGCGTATGCTGAATGGGTGATCGCAGCACGTAAAATTTCTCGTGGATGAGCGATACATTCATTCAAGCCCCCATGGGAGATTTCTTGGATTTGAATGAGATGGTATTTGGTATTCAGTAAGACAGCTTGCAGTGATTCGTAATTGAGGGTCTTGAAGGTCGGAGCGAGTAGCTCGTAAACGGCTTCCGGGGTGTCGAGAGGGGATTCGGACCGTCGTTCAAGTGCGAGGCGTTTTCCAAACTCGAAAATGGCAGCTAATTGAGTGGCTTTTGCGGGTCCAATGCCTTTAAAAGTGAGCAAATCCTCTAAACTACGTCTGGAAAGAGCTTGGAGAGAGCCGTATTTTCGGATCAGGGAGCTTCCCATCTCAACGGCATTCTGGCCGGGAAGGCCGGTGCCAAAAAATAGAGCCAATAGCTCTGCGTCAGTTAAGGCGGCAGCTCCCCGTTGCATCAGCTTCTCGCGAGGTTTCTCACTGTCGGGAAGATCAGATATGCGATTTTTTACATAGGACACAAGTTAGGGTATGCCTTTTATCGTCATTTGACGCAAGAAAGAAATTGGATTGAATAATCGTAGAGGTATCAGGGATGAACTTGGTTTTTGACAATGGGGCAGTGAAATATTAACAGGTAGTCATATGATGGGGCTGGTTGGCCGCTTTGTTGGTGAAAAATTAATGATAACAGTAAGTACAGTAAAGCGTGTGTTTTTTTGTCTGGCGGTGTTTTGCTACTGCTGGCAGGCGGCATCCGTATCTGCCTATCCATTGACGGATGCGCAGAAGGCCCGCTTGGAGAAATTGATTCCCAGGACTTTTGCCAAGATGCAGAAGAATGAGCCGATTCACATTTTGACTTTGGGTGACAGTGTTACGGAGATGTTTACGCCGGTCCCGGAGACCAATCATAATTACCTAAATGCGTATCATGTTAAGTTTGCAGAACTGCTGTGCCGGGAGTTTTTCTATCCGGCGGGAGTGCGGCTTCTCAATCCAGCCAAGGGGCAGAAGGATAAAGTAAACTCATTTCGCGGCGGGGAAATTGTCATTGAAAATTTTGGAGTTGGTGGACGGACGAGTCTTGATGCTCTTCAGAGAATTACGACTGACGCGTTTTTAAACGAGCCGGATTTAATGGTGATTCAATACGGTATTAATGATGCAATGATGGGCATGTCGTCCGATGTTTATCGGCGGTCGCTTCAGTTCTCAATAGATGAGTGCCGAAAACGGGGGGTGGATGTGATTTTATTGGCGCCGACCATGGTGCGGGTTTCGCTAGGCCCTATCGAATGGGGGATAACTCGTGGGCATGCTGTGATGGCGAGAGAGTTGGCGGCGAAAAATGGAGTGTTCTTTATGGATATGGGGCAGGTGACTGCACGCACCAGCGGGGTGGGAGAGGAGGACTTGGATGCCAAGGATGCAATTCGCGTAGTGTCTGATAAGATTGGAAAGAAGTTCGAGTTTCCCGGCGCTCCGAAAGAATTTTTACATCCGAATTTACCGGCCCATGCGGAGATGGGAAAGGCTTTGTATGATGAATTGATGAACGGGGAGCCGCCGGAACTGTTCCGGATTCAATCTCGTGCTACGTTCAAAAGTCCTGACACTGTTGAGGTGACGATGACTCTCAAGAATGGTGGAGAGACTGATCAGATAGGGGTTCTTGGGGCGTTGACGAGCCGACGTGTGCTGGTGCCAACGGAAGAATCGGCTTATCAAAGCTATCATCTTGAGCCCGGTAAGAGTGCGACATTTACTTTTATTTACAAAAGATCGAATACAGCGGCTAGAGGGAATGCGGCTCCTCGTTTTATGAGCCTTGATCCAGGTGAATCGCAGTTGCAGTTTAGCTTCCTGTCAGCTGATGCCGATGGTTCAAGGGTATTGGATGTGACGCCAGTGTTGGAGCCGGTGGCTGTGACGTGGAAGGAGGGGCAACAGGTGGGGGTGAAGGATGGGGTTCGTTTGGACTGGCGTTTTGTGAATGGCCAGGATCGGCCGGTTAAAGGGAATTATGAAATCAATTTGGGTGGGCGTAAGGCGTCGGGAAAATTTGAAATTCAAGCTAAGGGGCAAAAAGATTTTTTTGCAGAATTTCCGATCAATGAAAAGGATGAGGTGGTTAGATTTAAGGAAGAGGTGGTATTGCGGGTGTCGGTGGGAGGAAAATCATTTGTTTTCCATCGTGAAATTGAAGCGACTCGAGATTTGTTTTTAGGAGAGAAGATGGCCTTATCTCATACGGAATATTATACTGCAGGAGCGCGGGGCTTGAGAACGGTAAAGTTAGATAAAGAGGCGGTTTACTTGCGCGCAGATGCTGATCAGGAAGCTCTGTATCTCACCTTTGACTTTGAAGGGATCCAGTTACTGAAAACCGCCAATGGAGTCTCGGTGATGGTGGATTTAGCTATCGATGCTCGACCTGCACCTGAGACCAGGGAATTTGGTTTTGTTGATCGTTTAAGAATTGAATTGGGGAGCGCAGATGGTCCGGGAGTTGTCAAGTTTTCCAAGATGGGCCTTTTTGGCAATGGTTATGACCGCTTGCTCAGTTCTTCGGGCGTAAAAACTTTATTAAAAACGAAAGGTGATGCGTCAAAAAAATTGGAGATCCGTGTGCCGCGGATTTACCTTTACCGTCACCCATGGAAACTCGGTCAAGACGGGCAGGTGCTCGGGTTGAAGGCTGTGGTTTCATTGAGTGCAGTGGGATCGGATCCCTCGCAACCGGCGATTTTTACAGCTAACAGGCGTTGGAGCCTTGCCGATTCGGGTTTTCATTTTAGAGATGCCCGTAGTTTACTCACTTTGAACCTAGGCAAAAAAACAGCGGGAGTTTCAAGTTGGTCGGTGCGGCTGTATTAGCTCGCCATATGTCATGCCTTCGACGTTGTGTTTGTGAGTTGACTAGTCAGCCGGAAGGCATTTTCTTAACTCAATATGTGGCAGTTACTCAATCGAATCATCTTAGTGGCTATTTCCTGTATTGCCGTGTCAGCAGGCGCAGAGGGTAATGAGTCGTTATCGGCTACAGAGATGGCTGCCAGACTTAGTAAGGTGATTCAGGATGGTGACTCGGCCACCAGGATGCGGTTGAATATAGAGCCTGTAGCCGGAGGAGAAAAAGTTATATTGCAAGTGCAGGTTAAAGCCAGGCGCACTCCCGGAAAAACTCAGGTGCTCTATCAGGTATTATGGCCGAAAGCTCAAAAGGGACAGGCGTTTCTAATCGAGCGGGAACTTGGCGGTGCCCTTAAGGGGGTGGCTTATGATGCCTCAACAAAAACTGTCACCACCTTAAGTAAAGAAAAAATGAAGGGCTCTCTGCTGGGTAGTGATCTTGCGTATCAGGATGTGGTTGAGGATTTTTTCCGCTGGCAGCAGCAGGCGATTACCGGAAAGGAAACCGTTGATCGAGTCGAGTGTGTTATTTTGGAATCCATGCCTGGTGCGAAAGATTCGACTCCTTATAGCAAGGTAAAAAGCTGGATTGATCCCCGTAGATTGGTCGCTCTTCGAGTGGAAAAATATGGTGCCGATGGGAAGCTGGAACGCAAAATTGAAACCACTCGCGTGGTAAAGGATTCGGGGAATTACATTCCTGCAAGCCTGGTGATCCGGCGTCCTGATGGCAGTACGGTGACTGAAGTTGAAGGTTCCAATATCCGTCATGATGTGAAGTACAAGGATAAAGATTTCACGACTTCTGCGCTTAACGACTTCCGCCTTCCTCGGTAGAGAATGATTTATGAGATGAAGCTATCTCGTAAGATTGCTAACTGGTAATAAATATGAACGTCTGGCATTTATTGAAAGCCGTTCGGGCGGTGCGAAAAGCTGAATCCCTTGATGCCGAACAGGTGCGATGTCTTCAGGAGGAACGTTTTCGAAAATTGCTGAAATACGCCTTTCGTAAATCCAGGTTTTATAAGAATTTATATATAAAACATGGGATCTCTGAGGACGACCTTGACGTGGTCCAGGTCGAAGATTTGCCGATCATAGACAAGAACATCATGATGGAGAATTATGATGATGTGGTTACAGACCCTGCTCTGAAACAGGCGGAACTGGAGAAGTTTATCAGTGAATCGGCTTCCCCTGATTCCAAGTATAAAAAAAAATATTCGGTGGTGCACACCTCTGGTTCAAGCGGAACGATCGGCTTATTTGCCTACGGAGAGCGTGACTGGGAGGTGAGCAAGGCCCTGGGGCTCAGGACGACGGGAGTTAAGCTTCCGCTATTCCGAAAAAAGCGGATTGTTTTTATCGCGGCAACGGAGGGGCACTTTGCTTCGGTGGCTTCATTTTATAATCTACCATCGCTTTTGTTTGAGCGATTGCCTCTTTCTATCAGTAGTTCGATTGAAAAAATACGTGAGCAGATCAATGACTTTCAGCCGGATGTTTTGACGGGATACGCGTCGGGTTTGAATTTGTTGGCAGAGGAGCAATTAGCTGGCCATATTGATATTTCTCCGAGCGAGGCTTTTTGTACCGGCGATCCTCTGACTCCACTTTTTAGACGTCATGTCGAGGAAGCTTTTCAGGTGAATCCCTATGACATGTATGGCAGCTCGGAAACCATGAGTCTGGCTGGTGAGTGTAGTGCTCATCATCGGCTTCATTTGTTTAATGATTGGTTCAGTGTCCAGGTGGTGGGGGATGACTTGAAACCGGCAAAATCAGGCAGGGTCGTGGTCACTAATCTTTACAATTATGCGCAGCCTCTGATTCGCTATCAAATGAATGATGAGATTGTAATGAGTGATAAAGCTTGTCCGTGCGGCTGGCCATTCCCCGTGATAGAGAGCATGGCCGGACGTCATGAAGAATTTCTCTGGTTTGATCGGGATCAGGGAAAAAAAGAGTTCATTCACCCGATTGTATTGGTAGAATTTTTTGTGCCCGGTCTTGAGAAGTTTCAATTTACCCA
>JAADHD010000382.1 GCA_013152075.1 Verrucomicrobiota bacterium
CCGCTTGCACAAAATCATAACGCTTCCGAAATTCGACATCGACCTCTTTTAATTCTGTACTTGGATCTTTCTTCCAGTCGATCTTCTTTTTCTCCAAAACCTTACGCACCTCATCCCTTTTTTTGATGATTTCCAGATAGAGTTTTTGCGCCGCATCACCCTTCTTCTTATATTCCTCCAACGCTAGCAAACTCTGTTTACCATCAGGTCCAAGCGCATGAAGTCCGGCGTGTTCGTGACGGTTATTGGTCTCCACCCCAGCGCGATGAACCGAGCTAAGAAATACACCGGCCATCGCGTAGTAGTCACGAGTAGGAATCGGATCGTACTTGTGATCGTGACAACGAGAACAGTTCACCGTCAGTGACAGGAAAGTGCGGCAGGTGGCATCGATCAGATCATCAGCAATGTTGAGTCGAAAGAGAAGCACACTGTATTCGCCCAGCGTCTTTGGCCCTACGGTCAAAAACCCGGTGGCGATGGCCTGTTCATCACCTTGCTCCGGTGTATCGAAGGGCAAAAGATCACCGGCTATTTGTTCGCGGATAAGCTGGTTATAGGGTTTGTCGCTGTTGAAGCTGTCGATCAGGTAGTTGCGATAACGCCAGGCGTCGGGATAAAGCATATTGCGGGAATAACCTGAAGACTCAGCATAGCGGGCGAGATCCAACCAGTGCCGACCCCACTTGGCGCCAAATTGAGGCGATGCGAGAAATTTGTCGATGACTGATTCGATTTTTTCGGGCTTAAAATTTTTGATCTGATCAAGTGTTGGCGGCAGCCCGGTTAAGTCATAACTTATCCTTCGCAGAAGTGTGTAGGAATCAGCTCCTTCTACCGGCTTTAGTTTTTTCGCTTCCAACTCAGCTAAAATAAACCGATCAATATCATTCTGGGGCCAGTCTTTGTTTTTTGTAATGGGCGTTTTTGGTTTTGCTATCGGCTGATAGGCCCAATGTTCTTTCGCCGCTTTTTCAGAAGGCTTCTGCGATACCCCCTCACGAGGATCCGGCGCACCCATGGCAATCCACGCCTCAAAATCCGCGATCACCGAATCGGGAAGCTTGCCGTCCGGCGGCATCTGAAACTCTTCATTGCCGTACCGAATAGCTTCAATCAAATGACTACCCACTACATCCCCGGGAATCACCGCATCACGCCCGGAAACGCCTCCCTTGCGAATGCCACTGCGTGTATCGAGCAGGAACTCAGCTTTGAGAAGTTCGGCATCAGACGAATGGCACTTGTAACAATTATCCACCAGGATAGGACGGATCTTTTTTTCAAAAAAAATCACACCACTCATAGCGTTGTCGGCGGCATAAAGGCCCGTCGCCGAAAACAGCACGCACGCGGTGAGCAGTATGTTGAGCCTATTAGGGGTCATTGATCCAAGGGTCGATCATAGTGGGACCACACCAAAATGGATGGAGGCCCCACCGGATAGTAATATAATCACGAGAACTAGAGACTGGAAGCGGTTTTTTCTTGAGTGTAGCTCGTATTGAGTCAGCATTCCTACCTTGAGGGAAAAGAAATCAAAACCTATAGGGGCAACGACAAAGAACTGACCGCCACCCACCTGATTCGCGGATTAACAAAGGAAACGCACTGGTGCTACTGGTGCAGTCTCCTGAAAAGCATGATGGCAAGCGGGTAAGAGTTATCGGCTATCGAGTAAACGACACGCTTTACCCGGATGCAAAAGCATATGAAAAAATTAGGCCGCCCGGCAAAAATATCCGCATCATTAATGGTGACAGAGAAAGCGGTATCATTCTGAGCGGTCCATCCAGTATCGCTGACCCGAAAAAACTTGGCGCATCCAATGGCCAGCAAGTTGTAATAGAAGGAACCTTTGAGTTTCGCCCACACCCTCCATTTGAAAACTTTACTCACAAAGGAACACTCCGACGCCTCACTTTAATTAAGGCATTCAAATAACCCTAATTGGCCAATCTTTATCCTTTTCTCTCCTCCCCATTCGTGTTTATTCGTGTCCATTAGTGGTTCAATCCTATGCTCAAAAAACTCACTCTCACCCTCTGCCTCGCCGCCCTTATCTCCCCCTTAACCGCTGAGGACAAACCGGCGCCCGCCCGCTTATACGCCGAAGGCATCCCGGAAACCGGCTTCCTGACTTTAAAAACCGCCAACTACACTCTGCCCATCGATGCTGCGAGCGGATGGACTATCGAGAAAATGATCTACGGCGATCATCAATTCGGTTTAAGCAACGGTCACTACGGCACCGTGCTCACCCCCAAAGACGGCAAGTGGTGGGGAACCGGACACAAGGAAGGTGGCCGGGAGGTCGTTCACAAACTGAAATTGACCGTTGATGGAAAAACCGTTCCGATCAAAGCCGACGAAACAGTGAGCGGTAAGCGTATCGAGCTGATCAAAGACTCAACCATCTGGAAATTCAAAGTGCATGTCGAAATCGTTATCAACGATGATTACATTTACGAACGTACTCAAAAATAGAAGCCCTTGAAGATTGTGAAACTAATCCGCTGTATTACTTCATGCACATTTTCCCGCCAACCACCACCCAATGGATGGCACAACTACCTGACGGAAGCACTGAAAAAGGATCTCTCAAACATGCGGGCGATATGCAGGTCAACAAAAACACCCAGTGGCTCGCACAATTCGACCCCACTGTGCAAATGGGATACCTGTGCTACACGCCTAAAGTAATCACCGGGGCAAAAAGTGTCAGCATGATCTGGGATTTGGAACGTTACCACAAATACTACCTGCGCCAAAACGCCGGGCAAAAGTTCACCAAGGGGGAAAAACTCGACTACACTGTTCTGATCAAAGCCGTGCCAAATGAAAATGGTGATTGGAAAGCCACCAAAAATGCGGCCCTAAAATTAATGGAACAATTTCCCCTCGTGAAATAATATTTCTACTCACGCTTATGAAAAAATTCACCGTCACATTATTACTCGGCCTTCTTCTCTGCCCACTTTTTCAAGCTGTCTCCAGCGCCGCTGACAAAACATCTGATCGCCGGCCCAATATCCTCTTCATCATGACGGACCAGCAGCGCTGGGATTGCCTGGGGGCCAATGGCAATAAAATCATCAAGACCCCGAATCTAGATCGGCTGGCCAAGCAATCCGCCAATTTTACCCACGCCTTTGTTCAGTCACCGGTCTGCGTGCCTTCGCGAGTCAGTTTTTTTACCGGACGCTATCCACACTCCCACAAAAACCGGGTGAACTACACCCCGCTGGCTGAAAGCGAAATTTTAATGCAGGCACGCCTCAAGGAGGCCGGATACACCACTGCCTCGATTGGAAAACTGCACCTCTTCCCTCCTACAGTTGCAGAGGCAAAACGAAGCGGCTTCGACATTGTCGAGCTTCACGATGCTGTTCCTTATCTCGATCAATTTTCCGATTATGTAAAATGGCGCAACGAACATGACCCGAACAAAAATCTACCTTATCGCGCTTATGTTAAGCGCGCCAAACCGGGTGAAAACCCCTTTCGCTCTCTCATCGAAGAAAACTATACCGACACCGCCTGGGTCGGCCAACGCACCCGGCATCATCTCAAGGAATTAGCTAACGATGACAAACCATTTTTTCTCTACAGCTCTTTCTGGAAACCGCACTCACCCTATGAGGTTCCGGCGCCCTATGACCGGATGTACAACGACGTCGATATCCCTCTGCCAAAACTTACCACGCTGGAGGATATCAAGCGATTACCACTGCCGCTTCAGAAACTCATCCTGCGCGGCAAAAAGCCGTTGCACGACATGAATCGCAAAAAACTGCAATGGATCTATCGCAGTTATTACGCCGCCATCAGCCAGGTAGACAAGGAGATTGGATTGATCTTAAAAACACTTGAGGAAACCGGACAAGCTGACAATACCATTATCGCCTTCAGTTCGGATCATGGCGACCAGTTATTAAAACATGGAGTGATGGGCAAAAATGTCTTCTTCGAGGAATCTATTCGTGTGCCTTTTATTATAGGATACCCCGGTCACGTTCGGGCAGGGCAGTATAACGAACTGGTGGAGACCATCGATTTGCTGCCGACGTTGTTCGAGCTTGCAAATCTGCCCGAACCAACAGAAAACCAGGGCCGCAGCCTGGCACCGCTCATCGCCGATATGGGGCGGAAGTATCTGCCACGGGAGGCTGTTTTCAGTGAAAATATCATTCCCGAAGTGATCACTCGACGCCTCGATTTTTATTTTGAAAAAGGCAAAGGAATCAAAGGCATTCGTTACCCTGATGCAAAAATGATTCGAACCAAACGCTGGAAATACAATTATTACCCAGATGGATACAGTGAGCTATATGATCTGGTAAAGGATCCAGACGAGTACCACAACCTGGCCGGCCAGGCAGATTACTCAGAGGTCGAAGCAAAAATGAAGGAGCAATTGCTTCATTGGATGGTAACCGCCGATGCTCCCGATCAAATCGCTCCCAAGTGGCTTGCTCCTGAATAACTGGGCTTGCGTAAACCCATGTGCCCAGCCTGCACCTTGCGCTGGCCGCGTAGAAAATGGCAGCAAGGGCTCTATCCTGACTTCCATTGACTCTTGCTCCGCGTTCTTATCCCTGCTCTATTTCTCATCACTATGAAACCCTTCACTCTACTCACCGTCTCCCTGTGCTTTCTGTTTGCGAGCC
>JAADHD010000228.1 GCA_013152075.1 Verrucomicrobiota bacterium
TGTGAATCCCTCCTGCGATAAGAACACATTTTGGCCAGAACCATTGAAAATGGATGATCAGCATGGAAAGGCCGCCCGCAAGTAGTGTCACGTAGCCAATGGCAAAAAAGAGGAAAGCGCAGAGCAGGACAAAAAACTTAACCAGTAGCTCCCCACGAATTTCTTTGGCCTCAAGCTGAAAGAGTTTGATCCGTATCAGAACGTGATCCAGCAAGGCCGCTAGAGTAGAAGATGTCAGGTCGCCCAGACCTTGTCGTGCGCGCGGCGCGTTCGATGAGGTCGGCGGATTTGGGCGCGGGGGTGAGTAGTCCGCACTCATATCTTGTAAAGTGGCGGATAGTGGTAACTTTTCAAATCGCAGGGATGCCGAGCTGTCTTTGCACTTTATCGTAAAATGCGACCGATGATGAAGCCTAAACCAACGGCTATTAAAATTGATTTGGTCGGATTTTGACGAACATAACGTTCACCTTCTTCTTTATAATCATCGAATCTAACTTTGGCATCCGACCAGTTTTCATCAGCGTAATCGCGGAATTGGTTTACATTATCACTAGCAGTTTCCTTGAAGCCCTGGGCGGTTTGCTCAGTTTTTTCTTTTAACCTGGAAGCTTGTGCCATGGCGCTTCCTTTTAATTCGTCTGCTTTCTGGCCGGCGGCGGCTTTCAGTTCTTCAGCGGCCTGGACAGCATGGGCTCTGCTGGATTCGAGGTTTTCGCTGGCAGTATCGGTAGTAGTTTTTGCGCTCATGTTACTGATGAAATTTGTGGCCTCAACCTGAACAAGTTTTGACCTGAATGGTTGTTTTTAAAATAGTCATGTTCCCGTATAAAAGCAAGGCCCAAGCAATATCATTTAGCCTGTATTCTTTATTCTGAAGCTTATAACCAGCGGATAATTTTGCATTGGGACATATCGTAAGGGGAAAATTTGACTTCGACTTGCTGGTTCAGAGGAGAGGGCGGCGGCGAGGGGGTGCCGTGAGGGAGCACGGCCAGTGAGCGAAAGCCATTTGGCATTTCGACTTCGAAGAGGCGTTGTGGCTCTCGGATATTCCGGATAGTTCCTTGGGCTGTGGGCGCGGGGCGTTCAGGCATATTTGTAGAGGCGGTGAAATAAGAAAAGCTTTAACCAATATCGATCCAATGCACAAGTGGAGAGAGTTGCGGTGCGCCGTCTTGATGCCAGAACAATGAGGGGGCTTGAGACTTTCCAAGAGGGCAAATACGGTTGGCCCCGAGTTTCAGAAGGCCCTGGAGTTGTTTTTGATTGAAGGGGTGAATGGCGATGCTGCTTAGGTGCGAGTGAACCAGAAATAGTGATTTTGGAAGTAAATCAAGGTCAGGTAGGGGTTTGACAAAGGCTACTCTATTTAAGGGGGAAACCGCAAAGAGTGGGTCATCTTCGTATATCACGGTCCAGTCGGTGGAATTCGGGCTGGACCAGAGTTTCACCCTGGGATCGTTCGATTGGCGAAAGTCATAAGAATCTCTGAGAGCGGTGATCTGTGCGTTCTCTTCAGCCGAAAGTTTGCGTCGTGGGGTGTGTTGGTTGAAGCGCTCCAGTTCTACTGCGAGTTGATCGGCAAATTCCAGTGCATCGGATTTGTTATCTGTCTGGACATAAAGGTCATGTGGGGACAGGCAACCTTGTTGATCATATAATGAGATATCTCTGGCTGCTAATTTTGCAGCGGTTTTGTTATCGTTTTGGAACACGATCGCGAAGCTGATGCGGTGCCCGTGAGCGATGAAAATTTGGTCGGCACGGCTGCGCTGGCGAAAAGTGCGAATGGTGTCATCGCCTCCAAAAACAATGAGAGCATTGCAACGATGCATCCATTCATTAGGCAATTCTGATTTCAGCTCGACAAGGTTTTTTAGGTTTTGTGGTAGGGCTTCTACAAAACGGATGATTTCGGGAAGTTCAATAGATGGGAGTTTGACGAGATTGTGTGAGCCCAATAGCAGGCCTCGAATGATGGATTGAATTCCCGCCATGGGAGTATTACCTGCGATAATGTGTAGAATGCATTTTGGAGCTATGGCTAGACATTCAAGATCTCCATGAATTTGAGGGGAATCGAGAATTCCGACATGACCTAACTCGGCAGTGACTAAGCCCAGTAGATCATCGCAAGTGATGTTACCGACGCACCCACTGGTTTTGATTGCCTCGATAATGCCGGCAGCTCTTTCGGCAGTGGTCATATACTAACGAGTGCGTTCTTGAGAAAGAGAAACCCTCTGCACATTGAATTTCAGCCGAATATGTTTTAGATGAGATTCGTCTGCTGGCATCAGGAAGCTGACAGGGGTCCACAACATGGGTTTGAGCCGAGTGGAAATAGGAATCTTGAAGGGTTTGAGGCTTTTGTTCCACAACCCGAGACGGAGGGCAAAATTCTGTGGGGATTCACCGGCAGTTTGAGTTGGAGGTTGTGTGCCAAACCATCCCTCAAGCTCTGATAGTGATGGCGTAGCCTAGAGGGTTTCCAATTCGAGCGTGGATCAGCATGCCTCCTTCCTGCCTTTCGGCATCATCAAGGGTCAAGAGGAACGATCCGTAGGGTGATTTCATCATCAGAGCCGCTTTAGAACCTATGCCGGTAAAGGCAAATTCTGAGAGTTGTTTCTTCTCGCTCAAATAAGCTCTTTTGATACTCATCGAGAGTCGTAACAGTTCGATAGCGTGTTTATTTGTTGAGGCCGGCAGGTCGAACGTAGCCTTAGTCCAGCGATTGGGTTTTAGTTCTTCATCTAAAGTTACAACGAAGGGGGTTAGCGTTTTTTGCCATTCATCAAGTCTTTGACTGAATACTTCGTATTTTTCACCAGGAGTGAGCTCAGGTGAGTTGGAGCCAAAATCTCCTTTCAAGTCAAATTGCTGGACGGTCAGCCCCAGTAAATTCCCGATTAAAATCTGGACTTTAGAGCCGCCTCCTGGTGTAGGGATTAATTTCTCCAATCTTACTAGAAATGTTCCGTGACCGGTTCTGATTGGGGCATGGCCTTCGCCCCCTACTTTGAGATAGGCTAGGGATTCTCTTTTCTGTTGAGTTTTTGAGATTTGAGCTATCCCTTCTTCCACGCGTTTAAAGCGATCACCTTGTTGCAAGACTGCATTCGAAGCTTGCTCCAGAGCGTCTCGACTTTGCTCTTCTGTAGTTTCAATTCGGTGGGTGAAGTTATCCGTGCGCTCACTTTCCCCCTGCACTCGGTCTTTCAAATCCCTGACACTGTTTTTTATAAGTGAGAGTTCTGTTTCAAGAGCTTCTATTTTTTCCTGTTCCTCTTCGCAAGCAGTGAGCAGTATCACGGAGCTGGCGATGCAAAGTTTTGTGACAAGGCGGGCGACAGGGGGGCTGGTCCAATGCAAAAAAAATTGCTTGGAAAAAGTGAGAAACCTTAAATCGACAGAAATCATATCGCTCGGAATCTAGCCGATCTCTGCATCAGTCTCAATACTCAATATCAGCTAAGAGAGTTCAAATTATGAGGCGAATCGTGAGAGAAGTAGGCTTATAACAGTCAGGAAAAGTAGCCAGATGGCGATGTTGATAAGTGTGACAGCGATCAGTGTGCCTGCGATGAAGAGTAGTGGCCCCCAGCTTCCTCCGGATTGATCGCCTTGGTGGCTATCCAGGAATTGCTGCATCATGGCATAGTTTCTGGAGTTGGATTTGAACCAGGCGGAAAATACATCGCCGACGAGAGGGATGGCGCCTGCCAAGGCGTTGAGGATAATATTGCCCGACATTTTGAGGAGCAATTTGAAGGGGATGCCGTGGCGGCGTGCGTCGACAAGCAAGAAACAAGCGGTGAGGGATGGCAGGATTTCGCCGCCGCCCGGCACGAGGCCGAGGATGGGGTCTAGACCCACTCGGAATTTTGTTCCAGGAATTTGAATTAATTCATCGAGAATCCAGGCGATTTTTCGCGAAACCGGAGACAGGGCGGAGGGGGGGAGGAATTGAGAATTAGGAATTTAGAATTAGGAATTAAGGATTTTTTATCTCTAGCAACATTTGTGCATTTGAGGAAAACCTTTCAAGGAAAGAAAGCAGGCGTTGCATGGCTTCGTCCGGTTTGTGTCCGGCAAGCCCGCGGCGTAGAATTTGTATTTTTTCCAGCATGTGGG
>JAADHD010000399.1:0-4354 GCA_013152075.1 Verrucomicrobiota bacterium
TCTGGTGGCGCAGTTGAAAAAACGCTACCCTTCTGCTGATTTTTATCGTCATGAAGCGCTGTCTGCTGATGGTTATGCTGAAGCTCAGGAAGAATTGTTTGGCAAGGGTATTCGTCAGGTGCCGAACTTCAATCGTGCTGAAAAAATCTTGTCCCTCGATTGTGACTTTCTTGGCATGGATCGAATCGGTGAGGATTCGGTGAAGGAGTTCACTCGCGGTCGACGCGTCGAAAATGCCAAGGGTAAGGTTGCTAAAAAGATGAACCGACTTTACTCGGTGGAATCGGCTTTCACACTGACAGGCGGCATGGCGGATCATCGCCTGCGTTTGCCAGCCAGCCAGACTTTGAAGGTAACGGCATTATTTGCCCTTGAAATCGCCAAGTTGACAGGGGATGAGGCATTGGAGACGGCGTGCGCGGCTACCGCAGGGCGAATCAACGAGGCGGTTTTTAATCAGCAGTGGATTGGTGAAGCGGCCAAGGATTTGGCTGCCTCGAAGGGGAAAGCGTTGGTTGTGGCGGGTTCGCGTCACAGCAAAGAAATTCATTTACTGGTCGCGGCTATTAATTCCGCCTTGGGGGCTTATGAGGGAGCTAAAGCTGCGATTGTCACTTTAAAAACGGGTCAAACTGAAGACCGCTTGCCGGGTATCGCTGATTTGGCGAAAAAAATGAGTGCTGATCTGATCAGGACTTTAGTGATCATCGGGGAATCAGACCCTGTGTTCGATGCTCCGGCAGATCTGGATTTTGCCAAGCTGATGAGCACGGTGCCGGAAACGGTTCATCTTGGTGTGAGGAGAAATCTCACCGCTCAGGCGTCAACATGGCACGTGCCGGGAGCTCATTATCTGGAAAGCTGGGGTGATTTGCAATCTGCGTCCGGAGTTTATTCGGTGATGCAACCGATGTTATTGCCGCTTTACGGAGGACTTTCGGAAATTGAATTTGTATTGCGCTTGTTGGAGGAATCCAAGCATGAGAACGCGAAAGTTGAAGGCAAGGAAGAGGAAGCGGTTGTTGCGGTGAATGCGGAAGACCAGCCATTGCCAGGTTTGAGTGAGGTGAAGAAAACTTTTGCGACACTGGTCTCTAAGGGCGGTGAGGTGAGCAAGGCTTGGAATGCTACTTTGCGTGACGGCTATCTGAATAAGTCGAGGTTTGCTCGGGTTAAAAATGTCAAAGTGGACATGGCAAAAGTGGCTGGAGAAATCGATGGGGTGAAACTCGTCGATATGCCGTATGCCGAATCGATTGAGGTGACATTGACTGCCAGTGCATCAGTTTACGATGGTCGATTTGCCAATAACGGCTGGATGCAGGAAGTTCCTGATCCGATCACCAAATTGACCTGGGACAACGCAGCGTTGATCAGTCAAAAAACTTTCGATAAACTCGGTCTCAAAAAAGACGGTGAATTGCTCGAGATCAAAGTGGGCGAGACCACGGTAAAGGCACCGGCTTTGAGAAATCCAGGTCAGGCGGATTACACGATCATGCTTTCGGTTGGCTACTACGGTAAGCATGCAGACGGTACTTCAGCGGATATCGGACGGGTTGGCAGTGGCGTGGGTTTTAATGCTTATCCGCTCAAAACGACCGCTTCACCTTATGTGGTTTCCGGAGCTGAGGTCAGCAGCACAGGGAGTAAACACATCCTTGCACTGACGGCTGAGCACTACAGCATGGAAGGGCGTGCTCTTGCCCGTGAAGTCACGGTTGATAGTTATGATGCGAATCCAAGCGCCCTGCAGAAGCACGGAATGGATGCGCATATCCCGGAAAACATCTCTTTATACAAGGGGCCGGATTTGATCAATGCGGATAATCCGGTCAACGATACGGAGCGTAGTAATCCGTGGAATTTCCCTTTCAGAGTTGATCCGGATCATCAGTGGGCAATGACCATTGACCTGCATTCCTGTATTGGATGCACCGCTTGCACGATCGCTTGTCAGGCGGAAAATAACATTCCTATTGTCGGTAAAGCCGAGGTCTTGAACGGACGTGAAATGCACTGGATTCGCATGGACCGTTACTTCACAACATTGAATCAGGAAGATCTCGCGAGTCAGTTCCGAAAAGGGGATGGCGATGAGCCTGGACGCCGGACGGTGGACGATGACAATGTTGAAATGCTTTCTCAACCAATTGGTTGTGCTCAATGTGAAGCGGCTCCCTGTGAATCGGTCTGTCCGGTTAATGCGACCGTTCATACCAGCGATGGATTGAACGCGATGACTTACAATCGGTGCATCGGCACTCGATATTGCGCCAATAACTGTCCGTATAAATCACGTCGTTTTAATTACTTCGATTTCAACAAGCGCCCGCTCGACAAACTTCGCCTTGGACCTCTGGCTCCTGCGGAAGGGAATGCCACTACAACCGAGCAGTTGCAGAAAAATCCGAACGTCACGGTTCGCATGCGTGGAGTGATTGAAAAATGCACTTACTGTGTGCAGAGAATCACTACGGCAAAAACGGCGGCCAAAGCCAAGGCGAGAGAATCGGCAGATGTGCAGGTGCCTGCCAACAAAATTGAAACCGCTTGTCAGACGGCTTGTCCTGCAGACTCAATTATTTTTGGTAACTTGAAAAATCCGAAAGATCACGTAAACCACAAAAACGCAAAAGCTTCGCCGCGTAACTATGAATTGCTGAAGTATCTTGGAATCCGCGCTCGCACGACTTACCTCGGCAGAGTGAGGAATCCAAATCCAAAAATGCCAGGAGCAGACAAGGTGGGGCAGGCAACCGCAAAAATGCAGTAAGCGGCATAGATGTAAAAATTTTGGTTTTATTGTAAAAGGAATTATTTGAATGGCTAAGGGAACAACAGATTCGAATCAGACGGTGCACCCGAGCGAGGCTCCAGGGGTGAAGCGTGAGTCGTTGATTCTGAACAACCGCTCGATGAGTTGGATCACGGATCGCGTTTGCGGTATCGTGGAAAACCGTCAGCCTTTTATCTGGTGGGTGCTTTTTGTGCCGGCGGCATTACTGGCCTGTTGTCTTGGCTATACGCTGGTTTATCTGGTTTCGACAGGTGTTGGAGTCTGGGGAAACAACCAACCGGTGGCCTGGGGCTGGGCGATTGTGAACTTCGTGTTCTGGATTGGTATTGGTCATGCGGGAACCCTGATTTCAGCGATTTTGTTTCTTACCCGCCAGAAGTGGCGAACCTCGGTGAACCGGGCGGCAGAGGCGATGACTTTATTTGCGGTGGTTTGTGCGGGTATTTATCCCGGTTTCCACGTTGGACGTTTTTGGATGGTCTGGTTCTTGGCGCCGGTGCCAAACTCCAACGAAATCTGGCAGAACTTCAAGAGTCCTTTGCTGTGGGATGTGTTTGCGGTGTCGACTTACTTCACGGTATCGGTGATCTTCTGGTATATTGGTTTGATTCCCGATCTGGCGACTTTGCGTGATCGTGCGAAGAGCAAGGTGCGTAAGTTTTTGTATGGCATGTTCGCTCTCGGGTGGCGTGGTGGTAATCGTGCCTGGAAACATTACGAAATGGGTTACTTGCTGTTGGCAGCTCTTTCGACTCCACTGGTATTGTCAGTGCACTCAGTGGTTTCGTTTGATTTCGCGACTTCTATTGTGCCGGGTTGGCATACGACTATTTTCCCGCCTTACTTTGTGGCAGGGGCTGTGTTTGGTGGTTTTGCTATGGTGCTAACCTTGATGATTCCGGTGCGCAGTCTGTACGGCTTGCAGGATATGTTCACTCTGAAGCATATCGACAACATGGCGAAAATCATTTTGCTGACCGGCACGATTGTGGGATACGCCTACATCATGGAGCTGTTCATGGCTTATTTCTCAGGCAACAAATTCGAGGGGGATGCTTTTTACATGCGCACACTCAACGGTCCGTATATCTATTATTATTACTGCATGTTCTTCTGCAACGTGATCGCACCCCAGATTTTCTGGTTCGACAAAATGCGCCGTAACCTGGTGGTCGTATTCATCGTGGTGATGTTTGTGAACGCGGGAATGTGGTTTGAGCGATTTGTGATTATCACTACCACTTTGGCGCGGGACTTCCTGCCGGGGCAGTGGGGTTATTACAGTCCGACCTGGGTGGAGTGGCTGATGTTTGCCGGCACCTTCGGATTGTTCATGTCTTTATTTTTATTGTTCATCCGCTTCTTGCCGGTGATCGCCATCAGTGAAGTGAAAGGTGTTTTGCCAGAGTCGGATGCTCATTATCCGGATTGGCAAAAACTGAAAGAGGGGCGTGTTGGGGCAGACAGTTGAAGTGGAAAAATTTACAGAATTTGAATTAAAAGGTGAAGGAAACAAGTAACAGCAAACCGGCCTACGGTTACGTCGCAGAGTTT
>JAADHD010000399.1:4361-20262 GCA_013152075.1 Verrucomicrobiota bacterium
GCTGCAGCGATTTATCACGCTGCCGAAAAGGTGCGTGATGCCGGCTTCAAGCGCTGGGATGTGCATACGCCTTACCCGATTCATGGCATGGACCATGCGATGGGCTTGAAGAAGTCATGGTTGTCTGCTCTGGTGCTGGCCGGTGGCGCTACCGGGGGCTTGACGGCATTGGGCTTGCAGTTCTTTACCCAGGTGAATTTGTATCCCACGGTGGTGCAAGGGAAGCCGACGGACATCTCGACTTTGCCTGCGTTTTTCCCAGTAATCTTCGAGCTGACGATTCTACTTGCTGCTTTTAGTGTTTTGTTTGGTTTGCTGGTGATCCTGATGTTGCCGAGATTGAATCATCCGCTGTTCAATTCGAAGACTTTCCTGAAATTTTCTGACGACGGATTTATTATGTCGATCGAAGCCCGTGATCCGAAATTTTCCCGAGAGAAGACGAAGGATTTGTTGGAATCGCTTGGAGCCAAGGTAGTGGAATTGGTCGAGGATGATGTGTGAATGAATGATTTGCTAATATTGTAATGCGCTGGTTTTTCCTAATAATGTTTATTGTGACGGTGGTCGTTGTTTCGGCGATCGGGGTTCGCGGTACGCGTTTCTCGCAGCCGCCGATGGAACTGTTTCCGGATATGGATCGTCAGTACAAGGTCAAATACCAGAAACCAAGCACCATGTTTGCCGATGGTTATGGCTCGCGCTTGCCGGTTCCCGGCACGGTGCCGATTGGTTTTGAATTGCCGAAAGGGAAAGACCGAGCAGCCAATGGAACTGCTATTGCAGCTTTTGGATTTACCCACTCGGATGACTACTACAACACCGGACGTTTTGGAGACTATTTCGGCGACGGCATTCCTGCTCCCTTGAAGGTAGATGAAGCTTTGTTGAAACGCGGCAAGGAACAGTACCTGATCAAATGTTCCATGTGTCATGGATTGTCAGGCAATGGCAAGGGCACTGTATCTAAATATTGGCTCGGCTTTCCGCCGACCGCTGACTTGACCTCTGCGTTGGCAAAAACACTGCCTGACGGTCAGATTTACTGGACGATTGTCAACGGCAAGGGCCTGATGGGAACCTATAAGGGAATTATTACGGTTCAGGATCGGTGGGCGATTGTTTCTTATGTGAGAGCTTTGCAATTTTCTTCATCCGCTAAGAATGAGGGAGAAGTGAAGAAGGCTTTTGATTCAGCCGGTAAATAATTTTAAAAGAAGAAGATCAGAATTTTATGAGCGCACTTAAGTCAGCAGATGATTTTCCCAAAGAAGGGGAAGCTCTGAACACTACAAAAACAGGGAAGTTAAAGGCTCTGTTTTTGTTGGGCGGCGTGGCGTGTTTGATCCTGTTCGCGCTGCTTGCGATCACAGGGGGCGGCGAAGAAGGGGAAACGCTGACCCGTCGTGGAGTCATGGCGTATTCATGGTTGTTTGCAGTGATGTTTTTCCTGACTCTTGCTGTGGGAGGTATTTTTTGGACTTTGGTTC
Source organism: Verrucomicrobiota bacterium (assembly GCA_013152075.1). Classification (GTDB taxonomy): domain Bacteria; phylum Verrucomicrobiota; class Verrucomicrobiia; order Verrucomicrobiales; family DEV007; genus JAADHD01. Next base: position 5,852 of record JAADHD010000399.1, read on the forward strand.
ACAACGCCACCAACTCGGGGTGGGGGATCATGGTCAGGCGCTTGATGGAAAACCTGGGCAGCCTGACACCATGGATTTTATTGCTCGGTTTACCTCTGGTATTCTGTAGCGATTTCAAAAGCGCGCTTTGGGAATGGATTCCCGAGCAGGCTGAGTTGAGAGAAGGCGCTGCAAAATATGCAGATGAGCATCTCGATGCGGAGAAAGCTTCACGCTTGAAAGAGTTCAAGTCAGCTGAAGTGGCGCTCAAAAAACTTGAAACCGAAACGGCGACGGCTTTGGCTAAGGCGGGAGGAAATAAAGGGGAAGCTAATTTTTTGCAGGAACGTTTGGATCAAGTCAAAGCTGAGTTTGATATGCTGATCGAGGATCCGTCCGAGAGCGACGTTAGAAATGATCTGGAAATTCACTTCATGAAACATGGTGATGGGAGCGAAAACCACGGCAATGTGTTGCTGTATCATAAGAGTGGTTATTTGAATATTGTCTCATGGGTCATTCGTTACATATTGTATGTGTTGATTCTGGGAGGCATTGCTTATGTTCTCAGGAGACTTTCTGTTGCCCAGGACAAGAGTGGGGATCCGAAATATACCAGATGGTTGCGTCGGACTAGCTGTGGTTTCATTTTCTTTTTCGGAGTATCTTGGACCTTCTTGGTGGTCGATTGGTTGATGGTTTTGGATTACAGCTGGTTCTCGACGATGTGGGGCGTGTATCTCTTTGCAGGTGCGGCAGTGAGTTCGATGGCGTTCCTAGTGGCCTTGCTTACTTACTTACGTAGTCTGGGCCATTTCAAGGATACGGTGACGATGGAGCATTACCACTTGATGGGTAAGTTGATGCATTCCTTCGTTATTTTCTGGGCCTACATTGCTTTTAGTCAGTTCTTCCTGATCTGGTATGCGAATATCACGGAAGAGACAAAATTCTATCTTTTGAGGAATTCGGATTTCTTCAATACCTACACAATCAGTTTGCTGGTGATCGGTCACTTTTTCATTCCTTTTGCCGCGTTGTTAATACGCCAGGTTAAGAAGACGCCAAAATTGATGGTCGTAATTGCCGGATGGTTATTGTTGATGCAGATCGCCGATATTTACTGGATCATTATTCCCGAGCGAGGCGTTTCGCTTACCGGAGGAGAGCAACTTACAATTCCAGGAGCGGTCTGGTATGACCTGTTGGCATTTTTAGCAGTGGGAGGCATTTTTGGATACCTGCTACTCCGTAGCCTTGGCAAATCTAGCTTGTATCCCAGCCGGGATCCTCGACTGGAAGAATCTTTGAACGTGGTGAACTGATTGACAATGAGTGATTCAAATCCAGAAAACAATGCTCAGGGCCGATTCGCGGCTCGCGTGATGATTGTGCTTGTATTGTTGGTCTTTGTTGTTGCCGTGTCAGCGGTATTTTGCCTGAGCGCTTCGCAGGAGCGCGAAGTGGTTAATGTGGTGGAGGATAACCGGGCAGCGGCACGGATTAAGGAACTCTCCGAGTTGAATAAGGCGCAACAAGATTTGGTGACTCAAGCAGAAGTGGTTGATCAGGCCAAAAACTTGGTGCGCATTCCGGTGAAAGAGGGCATGAAGCTGGTATTGCCGGTATTGAAGGAGAAAAAAGAAGGGCCTTCTAAAATTTTGGTGCCTGGTTCACCCACTCAATTGAAACAGTCTCAAGCGGCAGCGGCGACAGCAGCAGCTGCCAAAGCAAAGGAGGGCAAGGCGGACAAGGCACCCGAAAAACAAGATGGTGCAGAGACTGATAAAAAGGCCCCTGAAAGCAAGGTGTCAGAAGAGAAATAGTGAAAGACTTTTAGAGAACAGGGAATGAGTGAAACAATGCAAGAGGCAAGTGTGCAGGATGTGCAGGAAAGATCGGTAATCGATCGTTCCGTGCGGTATCCTGTGTTGTTTTTCTTTACCGCGGCAGCGGGATGGCTGTTTCTGGCAACCCTGTTGGGTTTTGCCAGTTCGCTGAAATTGGCGGCGCCGGAATTGTGGGATGCTTGCCCGTGGTTGGGATATGGGCGACTTTTCCCTGCTCATATGGATGCTTTGATTTATGGCTGGGGAATGCAGGCTGGCTTTGGGGTGATGATCTGGTTGATGGCTCGTCTCTGCCGAGTCGAAGTGAAAAATGCGACGACCTTGATTGTGGCGGGCAATGTGTGGAATGTGGCGGTTTTGGTTGGCGTGTTGAGTGTGTGGGGAGGATATGGCACATCGATGCCATGGATTTATTTTCCCGCCTTTCTGTGGCCAGCCTTGTTTTTGTCTTACTCGGTGATCAGCGGAACCTTGTTGATGATGTTCAAACGTCGTCGTGGAGGTGAAGCTTACGTGTCGCAGAAATACATTTTTGGAGCGGCGTTATGGTTTCCGTGGATTTACGCGACGGCAAATTTGATTTTACATCACACTGGAGGCTCTGCGGTGATGGATGCTGGAGTGAATGCCTGGTTCATGAATAACCTTATTTATTTCTGGTTCATTCCAGTGGGGCTGTCTTCAGCTTATTATATCATTCCGAAAATTGTCGGTCGGCCGATATACAGTTATCAATTGGCTCAGGTGGGCTTCTGGGCTCTGGCGGTTCTTGCTGGTTGGACAGGTTTCAATCGTTTTCTCGGTGGCCCGTTTCCTTCATGGATGCCAGCTATCGGTGGGGCGGCTAGCATTTTGATATTGATTCCAGTAGCTGCCGTTGCGGTGAACTTTTTGGGAACGATGGCGGGGCGCACCAGTCTGATGCATTACAGTCCGTCGCTGCGTTTCACTGTGTTCGGTGGCATTATGTTTAATCTGTATGGCGTGTTTATCGCCCTATCATCGTATTTTGATGTGAGTCGTTACCTGCAGTTTTCCTACGCCACGGTTGGCTTCGATATTTTGATCATATACGGCTTTTTCTCGATGGTTATCTTCGGCGCGATTTACTTTATTGTTCCTCGAATAACGGAATGCGAGTGGCCTTCAGGCAAATTAATCCGCTTCCATTTCTGGTATACTTCCTACGGTATTATTACCATCATTGTATTCATGATTGCAGCAGGATTGGCTCAGGGGGGAGCGATCAATGATTGGAGCGGTGATTTCATGGACTCGGTGAGACGTGGTAATGGCTATGTGGTGGCTTTGGCCATTGCGTGGGCTTTGATTTCGATGGCTAATCTGGCGTTCTATTATCAACTGCTGCTAATGTTTTTTGGATGGGGCAGAAAAACAGAAGGACCGACATTAATTCACAAAAAACCCGGCGAAGCGATGAGCGCTGAAGCTGCGGCTGGGTTTGCTAAGGAGGAAACTGCATAGGCATGAAAACTGAATTCTCACGTTTCATACTCGGTTTGACGGCGGCTTTTGCTTTGCCTTGGCTGTTGCTGATTGTCTTACCGTATTATCAATTGAGTACGATTGAGCCTGAGCTCTATTCGGAAGAAGATGAGGTTGATGCGGCCGCTTCTTATCCGCCGGCATGGACTGGAGCCAGTTCGGATGGTGAAAGTGTTTACGCCTCTTCGGGTTGTATTTATTGTCACACGCAAATGGTTCGCCCGACTTATGCAGGGGTGGACATGTGGCGTAAGGGATGGGGCGGAAATGAAGAAGATGGATTGGCGAGGGAGACTCGCCCGCAAGATTACAGCGGCGATTCCTATGCGATGCTCGGTTACATGAGAATTGGTCAGGATCTGGCTAACGTAGGGACGCGTCACACGGATCGTGCCTGGTATCATTTGAAACTCTATAATGCCCGCACGCAGGTAGTGGATTCCAATATGCCTTCGTATAAAAACCTTTATAGAAAACGTCTTATTGACGGTCAGGTTTCGGACAATGCATTAAAACTCGAGGGACGTTTTGCGGTGGAAGAAGGTTACGAAGTGATTCCTACGGAAAAAGCGGAGGCGTTGGTGGACTATTTGTTGTCGCGTAAGATGGATGCTAAAATACCGGGTCAGGGAGTTGAAAAAGAAGTAGCTGCAGCATCGACTGATAAGTGATCATGAGCGAGGAAAACTCTACAGAGCCGAATTTGGATTATCAGGGGGGACGTCCCGCTGTTCGGGAAGCGCATGATGCGGTGCGCCGTGAGAAACCCGATCCTGTTGCCGATAGCAGCAATAAAGTGCTGATATCAAGAGTAGTGGTAGCTGGGGTGATTCTGGTGGCCGCGAGTTTATATTTTAATGCATATAGCAATACCTTTGATCGCAGTGATGAGTTTATTCATCCTGGCTATGTTGCGGCGCCCAGGCCCTCACTTGGCGGCGGACCTGTGGAAGAAAAACCATGGATCGAGACCTGGATGGCTGACGGCAAAAAGGTTTATAATAGTTGTACCGGTTGCCACCAAGCTTCGGGTATGGGAACACCCGGACTGTTTCCTCCTTTGAAAGGATCGGAGTGGGTGAACGGGGGGACGGAGCGATTGAGTATGATTGTATTGAACGGAGTGACGGGGCCCATTGAGGTGGCAGGTGCGTCTTACAATAATCCGGGCATGACTCCTTGGGGTAAGTTGTTGTCTGATGAAAAACTTGCCCAGGTGCTGACTTATATTAGGCGCAATTTTGGAGAGATGCCGGATGGCAAGAGTGGAGTAGTGACGACGGCGATGATGAAAGTTGCCAGGGAAAGGCACGGAGATCGTGCGACGCAATGGACAGTCGCTGAAATGGAGTCTGTGTCAGCGGATGCCGAGTTACCAGGTGAGGAAGTGGATTTGAATACGGGGGAGTCGGCGGGGGGAAGTGTAGAGGGTGCGGAGAGCGCGGAGAGCCCGGAGAGCGAATAACAAGGGTTGGATTCCAAGTGGATAAATACCAGAAAACAGAATTTCAGTCTTAGCTGCAGAACTAAAAAATTATGAGCGCGTCTACCACGACTCAAGACCATTCAGAAAACGATCACGGTGATCATGATCACCATGACCCGCCGTTTTGGAAGAAGTATATATTTTCGACTGATCACAAGATGATCGGTATTCAGTATGGTTTCACCGCCTTGCTGTTTCTTGCTTTTGGATTTTTCCTGATGATGGTGATGCGCTGGAGCATTGCTTATCCGGATCGCGCCATTCCTTTGTTGTCGGAACTGCCGTGGTTTCAGATCTGGTTGGATGACGAGGGAAGAGTGACCGGTGAGCTTTACAATATGTTTGGAGCGATGCACGGAACCATCATGGTGTTCCTTGGTATCGTGCCATTGGCCTTTGGGGCTTTTGGTAACTATGTGACCCCACTGCAGATTGGCGCTCCGGATATGGCGTTTCCGCGCCTGAACATGGCTAGTTACTGGTGTTATTTTGTTGGTGGAGTGGTGATGTTGGTCAGCTTTTTCCTGCCTTCAGGTGCAGCCAAGGTGGGGTGGACAAATTACTCTCCGCTGGCGACTATGACGGACACATTTTATTCGAGCGTGTTCTGGACCGGTCAAACTTTGTGGTTGCTGGGCATGGTGTTTTTGATCAGCTCATCATTGTTGGGGGCGATTAATGTAATCGCCACGATTATCAATTTACGAGCTCCTGGAATGACCTGGATGCGTCTTCCGTTTTTTGTATGGGCGATGTTGGTGACTGGATTTTTGCTGGTGTTGGCGTTTCCTCCTTTGGAAGTGGCGGCTATCATGCAGTTAATGGACCGGCTTGCAGGGACCAGTTTTTACCTGCCGACAGGGCTGCTTGAAAATGGGCAGTTGATGGACGTATCAGGCGGGGGGAATCCGCTATTGTATCAGCATCTGTTTTGGTTCCTGGCTCATCCGGAGGTCTACGTTTTGATTTTGCCTGCGTTTGCGATTGTGACCGAGATTATTCCCAATAACACCCGTAAACCGTTGTGGGGTTATAAGATCATGGTTTACTCGGTGATGGTGCTCGGCTTTCTGAGTTTCATTGTATGGGCGCATCACATGTATATGACCGGGGTGGGACTGAGTGTGAGTACTTTCTTTCAGACAACTACTGTGCTGATTTCCATTCCTTCGGTAATATTGCTGACTTCCATGTTGATCTCTCTCTGGGGTGGATCGATTCGCTTTACGGTGCCGATGTTATTTGCTACTGCCTTCATTCCCATGTTCGGGATTGGTGGACTGACGGGTTTGCCACTGGCCTTTAACTTGATCGATCTGCATCTGCACGACACTTATTATGTGATTGGGCATTTCCATTATGTGGTGGCTCCGGGAACGATTTTTGCGCTGTTTGCGGGGATCTACTATTGGTATCCGAAGCAGACGGGAAGAATGATGGGAACAGTGCTTGGTCATTTACATTTCTGGCCATCGTTGATTTTGATGAACGGAATTTTCTTGCCGATGTTTATCCAGGGCATGGCAGGATTTCACCGCCGTGCTTTTGACGGAGGTAAGGCTTATGAGCAAATCGCGCAGCAGGTCTATCTGACAGGGGACACTTGGATCGCCAAAATATTCCACGGTGGCGTGGATATTCAGATGATTGACCTTAATATTGTGATGTCGGCCTCTGCCTGGTTGCTGGCGGTGGCCCAGGTGCCGTTCATCATCAACTTTTTCTTCAGCATCAAATTTGGTAAAAAAGTGGACAGTGATAATCCATGGGGTGCGACAACTTTGGAATGGGCGACGCCAACCCCGCCACCGCACGGCAATTTTATTGTTGAGCCAATCGTATATCGTTCGGCTTATGAATACAGCGTGCCGGGAGATAAATCCGATTTTACGCCGCAGAACCAGCCCCCTTCAGAAGAGGGTGCCGAGGCGAAGGAAGAAACTGATTAACAATTTTGACGAAAAGAGACTGGGATCATGGAAATACCATTTGAAGTAAAGGCTCGTAAAGACACCGGTTTGTGGAATGCCAAGCTGGGCATCTGGCTGTTTTTGGCTTCGGAAGTCATGCTGTTTGGAGGATTATTTTCTTCCTACATCTTCCTCCGTTTGGGAATTGAACCGGGAGTGGATACGCCCTGGCCGACTGATGTGCAGAAGGTGCCACTGGGTTTTCTAAATACTTTGGTGCTGATCGCTTCCTCTGTGTTTGTGGTCTTTGCCTGGTTGGCTATCAAGGAAGGGAAGTGGAAGAAATTTCAAGCCTGGATGGCAGCGGTGCTTTTTTGCGCTTTCTTCTTTCTCGCAGTGAAGGGCTATGAGTACTACAACAAGTTCACCCATTACGGCATGGTGCTGGTTGACCATTCCGTCGTCGAGGGAGTGGTTTTGGACAATACCGACAAGATTCGATTTGAAGGTAAATCTGTCACGATTGATGTTACCAAAGGAAGTGTTGAGTTTTTGAAATGGGTTGATAAGGATCAGCGCCTGTTTTTTGATGTTGAGGTCGACGGTAAGCTGGTGAGCATATCAAATGTGGCTAGCTGGGCCAGCTCGATGCGTAGCAAGGTGAATAAGGAAATTGCGGCCGACCGTAGTGCGAGGTGGGCGGCCAAAAGAAAGAATCCGGATGCCGCGCCCCTTAAGCCAAAGAAAATTACCCGTAGTTATACTTTGGTGAGCAAGGGGGATCCGTTCCGCCTTTCTGCAAAAGACTCCCGTGTTTCTGCTTACAGTGACAAGGAAATGAGTTTCGTAGATGGAAACAAGGTTGACGGCAAGTTGTTAGGCGATGTGATCAAGTTCGAAGTTCATGAAGTGGATCTGCAGATGATTCCCAAGGCTCAGCAGGATCAGGCCTTGGTCTGGAAGTTGATTAATGATTCAGCGGTAAAGGCTGGCTGGGATGACGCCAGGGATGAAGAGCTTAAAAAGATGGAAAAGTATTATCTGGAGGACAGGGGGCTACCTGTGCCGGATAAGCAGATGAGAAGCCGTCGGGTGAATGTTCACGACTTGCATGCTGTGGGAAAAATGAAAGATGGCCACACGGGGGACAAGCCCGGTCATGATGCGCATAAAGAGTCCAAGAATAAAGGGCACGATGTGGGTGCCGAAGTTGAGGTTGGGGAGCATCACCAAATTGTGATTGAAGTGCCTCGGGAGCAGAAACGTTTCCTTTCCAATCACGGGCCGGCGTATGGAACCTATTACGCGATTTATTTCACCATGACAGGTCTTCACGGGCTTCACGTCATCGGCGGAATCGTAGTATTGGGTTACTTTATGTTTTTTGGCAAAGCGTTGTTTCTCAAGAATCCTGAGCACATGGCTAATCGTGTGGAAGTAGCGGGCTTGTTCTGGCACTTTGTGGATCTGGTCTGGATCTTCCTGTTCCCGATCATGTATTTGTTTTAGCATTTGCTCGGCATAATTTTTGAATATAAATTTACAATTGAAGAACTGATATCATGGCGGATTCGGCAGAAGAAATTGCAAAACACAAAAAGGCATACTGGATAGTAGGTGCATTCCTTTTCGCAGGAACCGTCATCACTGTTGCGGTTGCTAGATTGGAATTTTTTGACTTGGGAGCTCCAGGGATCAGTGCCATGGACGTCATCATGGGTTTACTGATCGCTACCGTCAAATCCACATTGGTGGCTTTGATTTTTATGCATCTGAACCACGAAAAAGGGCTGATCTATAAGATACTGGTTTTCACCTGCTACTTCGCGTTCGGAATGATTGTGCTGATGGTGTATTCACTACTGGATCCCATTCACGCTGCGTTTTAATATTTTTTGAATTAACCCAATGTCGCTAAAACAATTCCATATCGTTTTTATCGTGATGGCAGTATTGATGTCTGTCGGTGTGGCGGCTTGGGCATTTACTCGTTATCAGGCCGATACGGGAGTATTGTTAATGGGAGGGCTGAGCGCGGTGCTTGCTCTGGGCTTGGCTGTTTACGGGGTATGGTTTTTAAAGAAACTGAAAGGGCAGGAGAGTTGATTTCATGAGCGTGTTGATAAGCAGTTTTCAGAATTCGATTTTTGCCTGTGCAGTTTGCACTGGCCCGCTTGATGATGCAGCCACCAAGGCTGCCAACATGGGTATTTGGGTGATGCTGTTTATTTTGTTTGGAGTATTCGCGGGAGTATTGAGTTTTATTGTGAGCCTGGCTCGAAAGAGTCGCCAGGTGATGGCAGAAGCAGAAATTAACGAAAAATAATAATGATTATTGCGGGATTTAATCAAGCCATCGGTATGGCGGAGGTTGCCAGTGAACACGGTGACATGGTGGATCATTTCCTCGAAATGGTACACTGGGTCATGGGGGTATTGTTCATCGGGTGGTCGGCCTTTCTGGTTTTTGTGCTTTTGCGTTTTAATAAAAAGGCAAATCCCAAAGCGCGATATGCGGGTATGACTTCGCATTTTTCGACTCACGTGGAAATAGGCGTGGTGATTGTCGAGGTGGTGTTGTTGCTAGGTTTTGCTTTCCCGTTATGGGCGGCCCGAACCGAGGGGATACCCAAGGGCGATAATGTGCTGAAAATCCGAGCTGTCGGACAACAATTTTATTGGACGTTTCACTATGCGGGCAAGGATGGCAAAATGGGTTTGACCGAAATGAGTGGGGTTAGCGCGGCCAATGGCATCGGATTGGTGAAACAGGATCCGAATGCTCAGGATGATTTCATCAGTCTCAGTGAATTGGTTTTGCCGCTGGGACAGCCAGTGATTGTGCAGGTGACTTCAAAAGACGTGATTCATGGACTTGCTCCGATTCCGTTGATGACCCAACAGGATGCGATTCCGGGTCGTGAAATTCCAATGTGGTTTACCGCAACTAAAACCGGAGAGTGGGACATTGTTTGCGCGCAGCTTTGTGGAGCTGGGCATGCCAATATGGTGGCGACTGTGAAGGTCATGCCGAAGGCTGAGTTTGATGAATGGCTTGCTGAGCAGGCTCCAATGTTCCCGCCGGCGGCCAAATAAGCGCTGCCTGGTGGCAAATGGTTGGTGAAAAGCTGGCGAAAGCAGTCGAAGGCTGGGTTTTGAGGCGAAGTTGGCGAGTAGTTGTCGTGTGGCAAATCACATGCAACGGAGTTTTGACATGGTTGATGGCAGTTTAAATCATCCGGGAAAGGCATGGCATCGTTACTCGATCGTAGTAGCGCTTAGCACTGTGTTGTTGATTTGGTGGGGGGCTGCTGTTACGACGGAGAAAGCTGGAATGGCTTTTGCTGACTGGCCACTGAGCCAGGGATCGTTGAATCCCGATGGCTGGCTGAAGCAAGCGCCTTATTTTCTGGAGCATGGTCATCGTCTGATTGCGAGTCTCGTAGGTCTGTTGACGCTTGGTTTGTTTGCTACGGCCTTTGTGAGGAGTGGCAAAAATGCCCTGGAGTTGTTGCTTTTAGTGATTGTATTGGCGGTGATGGTGGAGCTGGTGAGGCGCGGAGGGGCTGAGCGTATGGTGGCTGAGAAAAAAGAGATTTACTGGTGGGCGGCGTCAGCTGTGGGGGCGGGCGTGGTGGCTTGGTTGACGATCAGTTGGAAGTTTCGCAAGTGGACGCTGACTTGTCGACTTTCAGCGCTTGCGCTTTTGTTGGTCACATTTCAGGCTTTGCTGGGTGGGATAAGAGTGACGGAAGTATCGGATTCCTTTGCGGTGCTGCATGGCTGTCTGGCTCAGGCTTTTTTCTGTTTGCTGATCCTGATTGTGTTGGCATCGGCGAGGGCCTGGCCTAATTGGCAACCGGTAGTGAGTAATCAGGTGAGGACGATACTGCGTATAGGAACTGGTATTTTGTGTGGTGCGGTATTTGTGCAGTTAATTCTTGGTGCTCTGATGAGGCATCATCACCGTCACGGCTTGGCGGATACGGGCATTGTGCTAACAGGAGGGGATTGGTTGCCGGAGTTCACTTGGAGTAACGAGATACTGGTGATCATGTTTTTTCATAAATACTGGGGCTTTCTGGTGGCTTTTTTGACCGTGTCACTAGCCGTTTGGGTGATGCGATTTGTGGCCAAAGGTCAGTTTATTCGGCGTTTGGTGGCGGGGATGGCTGCTTTACTGATCGTTCAGATTTGTTTAGGTATTAGCGTAATAATGACAGGTAAATCGTTCTGGATCACTAATTTTCATGTATTGAATGGTCTGATGATTCTGGCTTTAAGCTTTGTTACGACAGTATTTTCCTGGAGGAGCAATTCTACAATAGAGGGAGCCTTGGAAAAGGGGGTTTTGCCTGTAAGTGAATCTTGAACTAGTCTGATAGAGATGGCAGAGACAGGTCAGGAGATTGAAGGGGAACAAGAAGTCACGGAAAGCTCCGGGGCTTCCAGAGTGCGTGAAGATTTGATGACGCTGACCAAGGCGCGATTGAGTGCCCTAGTGGTCATGACTACGTTTTTTGGTTATCTGCTGGCGGCACGTACCTACGGCACGTTTTCGTGGGGGATTCTGGGGCACACGATTTTTGGTACTTTGCTGACCGCTTTTGGCTCAGCGGCTTTCAATCAGGTGATGGAAATAGATGCGGATGCCCGGATGGATAGGACTTCGGCCAGGCCTTTGCCTGCGCGCCGGGTTTCGACAGCTACGGCTTTTGTGTTGGGTTTCCTGCTATCGGCCTTTGGGCTGGTTCATCTGGTGATGAAAGTGGGTTTTGTGCCAGGGGTTTATGCGGCTGCGACTTTACTGACTTACTTGTTCATTTACACTCCGATGAAAGTGCGTTCGAGTTGGAACACAGTGGTTGGCGCGGTGGCGGGAGCTTTGCCGCCTTTGATCGGTTGGACGGCGGCGGGTGGAGGAGTGACTCTGGGTGCGGTTTATCTGTTCATGTTGTTGTTTTTATGGCAGATGCCGCATTTCCTGGCGATCAACTGGATGTATCGGGACCAGTATGTGCGTGGCGGTTTTGTGATGTGGTCGAATGACGACGACGACGGATCGAAAACTTCGTTACTGGCGATAGGGTTTTCAGTTTTCACCTTATTGGTGCCAGTGCTACCGGTGTTGAGTGGCGAGGCGGCGTGGTGGTTTTTGATTCCAGGGGTAGGTTTGGGGGCAGTGATGTTAAAATACGCGATACAATTTAGAAAAGTTCGCACTCGAAAAAAGGCCAGGGCTTTGTTTTTTTACACTTTGGCTTACTTGCCCTTGATTCTCATCTTCAGCCTGCTTGCGTGGAAGCGTACGAGTGGTGAGTAGTGGATTTTGAATAGTGAATGAAACCAGAGATGACGAAAAATCAACAGCGCGGCAGTAATTTTGATCCACGGATGTTCTGGATGACGATCATCGGGATCTGTCTGGTTATCATCACCGGGTCGGTGTTTGTGACCCGGAGTTACATGAGGCGGGTTCGTTATGAGGCGGAGCACCCTCGTTTGCCTTATATCAGTAAACTTGAGAAGGATCTGGAGGGAATCAATCGTGACGGTAAGACTGTTCATTTGTCGGAACTAAGAGGGAAGATCTGGGTGGCGGGTTATTTGTATACGGATTGTCCGTCCGCTTGCCTGGGACTGGCTGCTTACATGGCAAATTTAAACAAGGATTTCGGTGGTCATGACGATTTCCAATTGGTATCGATCAGTTTGAATCCGGCGGGTGATACTCCGGAAAAAATGGATGCCTTTGTTAAAAAAAGCGGGGTCGATGCCGATAATTGGTGGTTTCTCACTGGGGACGAAGAAAAGATCCGCAAGTATATGCTGCGGTTTTTCAAAATGTATGCCGTGATCGAAAACAAAGATCCGGAAGTGATTGCGGCCCAGGGAAAGTTTTCGCATGATCAACGGCTGTTGGTGGACGGAAAAGCTAATGTGAGAGGTTACTATCGGGTGATGGATGCCCAGATGGGGACGCTGGAGTTACAGCGTTTGAAGGATGACATCCAGCGTTTGTTTGATGCAAAAAAGGATGAGGATCAATCCAAGTAGTTAGCAAATTGGTTTAAATTGATTGGAAAAATATAATGACGATTCAGGATCTACCGGCTTTAAATGCCTCTTTGAATGCTCTCTGCACGCTATGGTTGTTAGCGGGATTTATTTGCATCAAAACAGAGCGAAAAAAAGCGCATATCATTTTCATGGTTTTGGCGTTGGTGACTTCGGCGGTGTTTCTCACTAGTTATGTGATTTATCACGCATCAAGAGGGGGAGAGGTGACGAAGTTTCCGTCAGGATTTCCTGTAGCGGCAATGGTATATTATTGCATTCTGATTCCGCACATCATTCTGGCGGCCCTGAACGTGCCTCTCGTGATCATGACGGTGATCCCGGCTGCCAAACAGCGTTTTGACCGCCACCGCAAGCTGGCAAAGTGGGCTTTTCCGATCTGGCTGTATGTATCGGTTACCGGGGTCCTAGTATATATGATGTTGTATCAGTGGTTTCCGCCTGAAGAAAAAGTTATTGCTTTGGATGTGTCTACCGCTGTCGTCGAGGAGCTAGAGGGGGGGGATTCGCCGGTGATTGCTAAAGAATTAAGAAAGCCCGGTGCGGTGAGTTTTGACAGCACCTTGTTTGAGTATCATGCCAAACCAGAAGAAGAAGTTTTGCACGTCTCTTTTGTTATGAGTAATACCGGAGAGGGGCCTGTAGAAATCACAGGGCTGGACACTTCGTGCTCTTGTCTGGATGTCAGGGCAGATAAAAAAGTGTTGGCTGCTGGGGAAACGGCGCGCATTGAGGCAGATTTTTCATTGTCAAAGCTGGCAGGAACGGCGGAAAAATTTGTGTATGTAAGAACAAATTCTCCCAATTTTGAAGAGCATCGTTTGAGTGTTCGAGTGACGATCGATCCGTTGTTTGAGATTGAACCGAAAATGTTGGATTGGATGGTGGGGGAAAAACCGGTGGAAAAACGAATTAAGTTTCGCGTGTTGAGAGATGAGCCGGTGAATATTGTTTCTGTGAATACCAATCGCGAGGAAAAGGCGACAGTAAGTTTGGATGTGATCAAAGCGGGTAAGGAATATGATCTGACGGTGAAACCAGGTTCTACAGCGGATGGCATGTTGGGTATGATTCGAATTGTGACCGATTGTGAAATTGAAAAACATCGGGTTCAGTTAGCCTATTTTTCTGTGAAGAGAGTGGAGCAGGAGGAGTGACTACGGTGAATTGTTTTAGAGTGATGTTTAAGGATACTTTAAAACAGGGGAGTTTCATCGCGGTGTTGGTGATTATTGCGGCAGTGGTGACATTTTATGTTCATCCCAAAGCGCCGGCTTTGTACGAGGTGAGTGTGGCGGTTAAGGATGAAATCACCCTGGATGGGATCCGTAAGCTAGGTGAAGCGGTCGTTTGGATCGACGCGAGAACTGAAAAAGAATTTGAACTGGGGCACTTTGATGGTGCCTTGTTACTTAATCAGGAGAACTGGGCTGATTTGATGTGGCAACACCGGGATGTGATCGAAGGGATTCAGGAGACGCCGGTGGTTGTTTATTGTGATGGTAAACGATGCAAGCGCAGCAGCGAAGTTGCGGAGAGGTTGCGGACGGAAATGGGCTTGTCTCCGGTCTATGTGTTAAAAGGCGATTGGCGTGAGTGGTG
>JAADHD010000206.1:0-2391 GCA_013152075.1 Verrucomicrobiota bacterium
CCCATGCGGCGACCTGCATGCCGTGTTCATATCCGCCACTGTTTAAACCGACGAGTTGCTCGGTGGAAAGGTTGGTGAGAAGCAGGGAACCGGCAATCACGATCCAGGTTAGCGAGCGGCCGCCGAGAAAGTATCCGCTTTTACTGGAGTGATCGTCTTTGTGGGTGAGCCGCCAGGAAATGAATGCGACCAGGCCGGTGAAGAATAAGAAGGAGATAAGTGGGAGCATTTGGGGAAGAGGGAATTAAGAATTAGGAATTAGGAGCCGAGACCGCGAAGCGGACGAGACAGTCTGAGCGAAGCGATGACAATTAGGAATTAGGAGCCGAGATCGCGAAGCGGACGAGACAGTCTGAGCGAAGCGATGACAATTAGAAATTGGGGGATTTATTTTTTGGGCGCATTCGTGTTTTTAGTGGATCCAATTTTCAGTTTTTGAAGTTTAGTGGAGTCAGCAAAAAAGAGAAGGGCGAATGTGAGCCATATGACCCAGCTTATCGCCGGGATTTTTAAGAACAAGCTACGTGAAACGGCCATATCGCTGTGGAAATCGATATACGACAGGGGCAGTAACCATGACAGCATGATCCATGACCGGTTTGGCAGAATGCACAAAAAGGGCATCACCCAGGTGAAATACCAGGGGAAGGCGGTTGGGCTGAGGACAAACAAAGCGGCAACCACAATGAAACATCGTTGTATGAGGCTCTGTTTAGGCTCGGATGAATCAAGTGGAGGGAAGCTTTGGCGATAGATGATGAGCAATAGGGCAAGAGCGACAATGATTTTTGCCGGCATCAGGTTCGCTGGAGATGATGATGTGAAAAAAATGATAGCCTGGTGAATGAGAGCGAAAACCCCTGCATTGTATTGCCAGTGTTCATTGTAAACTCCGAGTCCGGCGAATACTTGTTGGATGCCTGCGGCGTTCCAGAAAAAGAAGGGGATGTAAGCGAAAAGGATAATGGCTGAAAACAAGGAGTAACTCTGCCAGTTTTTTGGGCGTAAGGGGATCAATACGGGGAGCAGCATGACCGAAAAGAATTTCGACAATACCCCAAGGGCGAGAGAAGTCGCTACTGCCATTTGGCGTCGGCTTTCGAGTGCTGCGTAAATGGCGAGTAAAGTGAAAAATATTGGGACGGCATCGTAATGGGCTGAATTGGCAAATTCTTTCAAGACCAGTGGTGACCAGGCGTAAATGATCACCCATGCGGAGTTGAGATTTAGCTTTCTCAGGATAGCAATCGTTACTGCGATGATGAGGAAATCAAAAACCAAAAGGATCGCTTTTAAGCCAAGCAGGGAATCGCCGAAGAGGAAGCTGGATAGACCGAACACCGCTTGCGCAACGGGCGGGTAAATAGTCGGGACGGCCTGGTGACTGACTCGTTCTAGCAGGATGGGATTTTCGGCACGAAGGCTGGCGAGTTGATCGAGGATAGGTTTTTCCTGGTCAGAGAACTCACGGCCTTGCCAAGTGACTCCGTTGCCTGGGTCTCGATAAGGGCTAACGGTTCCTTCTTCGTAGAGTTTGAGCGCGCCAGGTTCGTAGAGGAAAGGGTTGATCCCGTGGGTAGCGGTTTTGCCGTCCCATAGATAGCGGTAAAAATCGCTCTCGTGAATGGGCACGCTGAAAAGCAGGATGATTCTGAAAAGCAGGGCGAAGAGGAGAATGAAGGGTAGCGTCGATTTTATACCTGCATACGAAGCTTTTCGATTGAGCTTTGAGAGAGGGGCCACGGACAGCAGGCACATCACAAGATAAATGAGCAGGAAGGCTTCCAGTGGCATTTGATTGTTGGAAACCTCATAATGAAAGCCATTGCCGAGCGAAGTGATTTGTTCGACAAACAGATGGGCGCTTGCTGAGTTTAGAAAGCGAATGATCACGGGATGAAAGCCATGGGTCAAATAGGTCAGAACCAGACAGAGCAGCGTCATCAGTCCGCCTGAGCACAAAATGACCGTGCGTGTGGAGGGGGAGTTATTCTTGATCGCGGAGCCGGTCATAGCTGACAACGGTTACGACAAGGGGAGGCTCAGTGACAGTGAAATTGCGCCGTGATGAAGATAAAAACCTTTGCTTGCAAGCCCTGCGAGTAGCGGATTATGGTTGCGGCCATGAAAGCGACCCCATTCAAATCAATTGCGGCTGGAAAAGTGTGTCTGGCCATTGCGCTGATCAGTGCAGGAGCAGGAATTCAGGTTTATGCGGGCGATGCCAAGCCCTTATTTAATGGTAAGGATTTGTCAGGCTGGTATGGGCTTAATCCTCACACGCTGGTGAAGGTAGCTGAAGATAAAAAGAAAGCGGCAATTGAAGGTTATCAGGAAAAATTCAAGGAGCATTGGACCGTGGATAATGGGGAGCTGGTGAACGACGGGCAC
>JAADHD010000206.1:2423-3365 GCA_013152075.1 Verrucomicrobiota bacterium
AGAAGGAATACGGCGATATTGAGTTCGAAATCGACTACAAAACCGTAGCGAAAGCTGACAGTGGAATTTATTTGCGTGGTGCCCCTCAGGTTCAGATTTGGGATACTACCGAAGAGGGGGGGAAATGGAAAATCAATGCCGATAAAGGTTCGGGCAGTCTCTATAATAACTCGGATGGGGCTGCGGGAAAGTTGCCTTTGGTTCATGCTGACAAACCTTTTAAAGAATGGAATCATTTTAAGATTACTCAAATTGGTGCCCGCACAACGGTGTATTTGAATGACAAATTGGTGGTGGATAATGCCATTATGGAAAACTACTGGGACAGAGTTCGGAAAAAGGATGCGCCCAAGCAAACACCGCCGTTGCCTGCGAAAGGAGTGATTCACTTGCAAACACATGGGGGAGAAATTCGTTGGAAAAATATTAATATTCGGGAGATTGGAGCGGATGAGGCGAACAAAACTTTGCGTGGATCCGATTCGGATCAGGGGTTTGTGTCTATCTTCAATGGCAAGGATCTGACGGGTTGGCGTGGCGCGGCGGAAGATTATGAAGTGAAGGACGGGGCTGTGATGTGCAAAGCCGGGAAAGGCGGGGTTTTATTCACTGCTGACGAATACGAAGACTTTGTGGTGCGTTTGGAGTTCAAGGTTCCTCCCGGCGGCAACAATGGTTTGGCTATTCGTTATCCGGGTAAAGGGAGCGCTGCTTATGACGGCATGTGTGAGCTTCAGGTTTTGGACAACGATGCGGAGAAGCACAAGACGCTCGATAAACGACAGTTCCACGGTTCGGCTTATGCAATGGCGGCGGCACACGTGGGTTATACGAGGCCCGCAGGTGAATGGAATTACCAGGAGGTTACGGTAAAAGGATCAACGATCAAAGTCGAGGTGAACGGCACGGTGATTTTGAATACGGATCTCAGCGAAGTGACTG
>JAADHD010000325.1 GCA_013152075.1 Verrucomicrobiota bacterium
CTGTCATTGCGCCGGGAATATCTAGTTGCGGTGCAAAACCTGTCGTTCACCGTCGGGGTAGGCGAAGTCTATGGATTGATCGGCCCTAACGGTTCCGGCAAATCTACAACCATGAAGGTTATTCTCGGCTTAATGAAGGCAACCCGGGGCTCAACACGGATCTTCGGAATCGACAGCCGGGACATGCGTAGCCGCAATCGCGTCGGCTTCCTGCCGGAAAACCCGTACTTTTACAAACATCTGTCCGGTAAGGAAACACTACACTTTTACGGAAAATTATGCGGATTGAAGAAAAAGGAACTGCGTGAGCGCACAGCAGAGCTGCTGTCCATGGTCGATCTGGAAGACGCTGCGGATCGGCGACTAGGCGGATATTCCAAAGGCATGTTGCAAAGGATCGGGTTGGCCCAGGCCTTGATTCAACGCCCGCAACTCATCATTCTTGACGAACCAACAGCCGGCGTGGATCCATCAGGCTCCAGAAAAATTCGCGATTTGATTCTACAATTTAAGTCTGACGGTATCGCCGTGATATTGTGTTCGCATCTGCTCGAACAAGTGCAGGAAGTGTGTGACCGAGTCGCCATCATGCAACGAGGTATAATGCTGAAAGAAGGGGCGTTAGACGAACTGATCGCTGTGGAAGACGAAGTCGAACTGGTAACGAAAAATCTGCCTGCGGATTTACAGAAAAAAATCGAGGGGATGATACAAGATCACCCGCAGGCACAACTTGTCAGGTCAGGACATCCGCGAACGACTCTTGAGCGCTTGTTTTTGTCAGAAACTGAAAAACCACAAGGAGAGGAGGACAAAACATCATGACTGATTCGCCTACAGATTTCGCTCCTTCCTTTTTTTCCATATCACGAATCTGGACATTGGCGACCAGCACCTTCACTCAGCTGGTGCGGATGAAGACCTTTTATTTTCTAGCGGTATTCGCGGTGATTGTCATTGCAGCCAGCAACCTCAATTTGCTCTACACACCAGTTCAGCAGTTAAAGGTAATCCGCGAGACATCCCTGGGCGCAATGTCCATTTTCGCCTGGCTGTTTGCTATCAGTGCGACGGCGATATTGATCCCCCGTGATATTGAGGACCGCACCCTCTATACCATTCTCTCGAAACCGGTTCCGCGGCTGGATTATCTGATCGGCAAGTTAACCGGGGTTTTACTGGTAATCGCCACCGCCCTTGTGGCTATGTATGCTCTCTTTTCAGTGATCCTTTATTTCCAGGAATACAGTATTATCTCCAGTGAGATGGCCCGGATGACCTCGAACCCAAGATTCACTGCCGAAGACCGGGCGGCCGAGGTGGCTATGATTTCCGCCTATGGCCCCGACTTAAATCTTCTCTACGGCGTTTTAGCTGTCTTCCTGAAGTCTGCAGTGCTGGCGGCGGTCGCTATGGCCGTCTCCACTTTTGCTTCGAGCTCATTGTTCACCATCATCATCAGTTTCGTAATCTTTCTGGTCGGACATTTCCACAAGATGATTACGGATTTCTGGGTAGTGGAGCAGCAAGGTGGCGTGATCACCAAGTTTTTCGGCAAACTTCTGGTGCTGGTTATACCTGATTTTCAGATATTCAATATCACCGACAGCATTTCCGCAGGACAAACCGTGCCTTTGCATTTGATCACCCAGATGAGCGCCCTGGCTCTGATGTATCTCGTGATTTTCACCCTCGTCTCGTGGTTTTTGTTTGCTGATAAGGAATTTTAAATTCATTCAAGGTGTATCCGAGGATAAAAAAGTATTTCATAGTATTCGTGATACTGCTGATCAGCGGCTTAATCCGAACGCCCTGGGAAAGACAACTTTCCGCTCAGCTTAAATCCGCTGACCTCCTATTACCTCCTCCAGGGGAATCTTTGAGAGAACAAATGGGGCAATCTGCCACCCTAGCTGCTCTGGGTGGGCTACGCTCATTGGTTTCCATATACCTCACCCTGCATGCTCACGAAGCTTGGCAGATGACGGATTGGGAAACCGTCGAGCACGACTACCGCATGATCACCACCATGGAGCCACGGGATGTCGACAACTGGATACGAGGAGGCTGGCACATGTGGGCCAACGCCAGCGCAAATATGGAGATGAACGAATCCCTACCGGTCGAATTGCGGAAAAAACTACAGCATGAGTATATAGATAAGGGGATAGAAATATTGCGCCAGGGCGCAAGCAATAACCCAGACTCTAGCAAACCCTGGATAGAACTTGGTTATGTTTTAAGATTAAAATATGCGGACTATTGTGGGGCGGCAGAGGCATATAAAGAAGCCCTGGCCAGACCCGGAACTCCGGGAATGATCACAAGGTTTTACGGTTATATGCTCGCCAAATGCCCCGGACATGAGCAAGATGCCTATGATTATCTACGGAATCTTTATGATTCCGGTAAAAAACACCACAAGGATACTATGATTACTTCGTTAAAGGATTTAGAAATTAAATTGGCTATACCGCTGATAAAAAGAATCCCAAACCCCCTCCCTGAAACCCTCCGCCGTGAGCGTGCAGAAAGGTTAAGAAACAAAATCGGGATCAAATAAGAGCAAATCCCCTGATTTACCGACAATATGCCTCATCAGACATCTGCTTATTTTTTTGGTCAATCCGTTGCGGTTCCTTCAGGTTGTGCTTCAGTTCTCGACCTGCTAGCTGAGAAAGTGATTGTCTTACAAAGAACACATGTGTTAAAAGAGCTCGCAGAGTAAATATACAGGCAATGAAATTCGCCATCTTTGGAGACATACACGCCAATCTGGAAGCCCTGGAGACCGTTCTAGCGGATGCTGCAGACAATGACTGTACCGATTTCGTGTGCATAGGTGACGTGGTCGGATATAACGCCAATCCGCACGAGTGTCTGCAGATTGTGCGCGATCTCGATTGCCCGCTGGTGAAAGGCAATCATGACGAAGAAGCCTCTACCACGGCCCCGCTTGGCGGGATGAACCCCTTGGCGAAACAGGCCCTCGAGTGGACCCGGGAACATTTAACGCGGGAAGACAAGGAATATCTGATGAACGTGAAGTTGGTCCGTCAGGTTCGACATTTTACGATTGTGCATGCCACCCTCGACACCCCTGGTAGCTGGGGCTACGTGACCAACAAATTCGATGCGATGGCGAGTTTCAGCTATCAGTTCACCCCCGTGTGCTTTTACGGCCACACACATACCCCGAAGATATATATGAAAGGTGACAGTGTGGAAGTCGTAGAAGGAGAGGAAGCTCAGATCGAACCTTCAAAAAAATACTTTATTAATGTCGGTAGTGTCGGTCAACCTCGCGACGGGGACTGGAGATCTTCATACGCTATTTATGATGTATCCAACCAGAAAATCATTTTCCGTCGTCTGGAATACGATCTGAAAACTGCTCAGAATAAAATCATCGATGCTTTGCCAGAAATGCTGGCCAATCGACTGGCTGTAGGGAAATAACCGCCTCGGCACAAACTTGCCCGACATGAACCGGGAAACAAATTCATGAGTAAAGAACCCGCCGCCGCCGAGCGTGTTCTGGTAATCAAGCCAAGCTCTTTCGGTGATGTTATTCATACCCTGCCGGCAGTATCTGCACTGAAAAAAACTTTTCCCCACTGGAACATCCACTGGTTGGCCAACGAAGAATGGGCCCCCTTGCTAAATGGGAATCCTGACCTTGAAGAAGTGATCCGCTTTCCCAGAAAAAGCTTTCACGGGCTTGGTGGTTTATTAAAAGCTCGTCGCTGGGCGAAAAAAAATCTGGCTCCGCGAAAATTTGATCGGGTACTGGATTTTCAGGGACTATTGCGCTCCGCCATGCTTGCAAAAGCCTGCGGTGCCAACCAGGTGGTTGGATTTGCCCAGGCACGGGAAACCGCTCCCCTATGGTACGATGACACCGTAAATTTAAGCGACTGGGAATTACTGCATGCCGTCGACCGTTACCTTGCATTGGCCAAGGCTCTAGGTGCAGATATCTCCAATATAGAGACGCACGCCTTTCACTTGACTGAAGGGATCTCTGCAGAGGCTGTGCCTACCGACCAAACACTGATCGCCTTGCACCCCTTTTCACGTGGAATAGGCAAGTCCCTGACCTCTCTGGAAGTCGTAGAGTTTTGCCAGGCCGTAAAAAAGTTTAGCCCTGAAAAACGTATCGTATTGCTCGGATCTGACACCCTTGATGATATTAACTTGCCAGAAAACACAATCAACCAACTGGGACAAACCAGCATAGCTCAGTTGATATGGATCCTGCGGCAAGCCGACGTGGTCGTCAGCGTTGACAGCGGACCAATGCATTTGGCTGCAGCGATCACTGATCGATTAATTTCAATTCACACTTGGACCGACCCGGCAAAAGTCGGCCCATGGCAAAAGCAGGCATGGTTCTGGCGCGACGGACAATTATTACGAATCGGCGACATCAAAGCCGGGCAATTGCCTGAGCGAAGAAAAAGCAGACGCCTCATCGAACAAGTCCGCCGACAAACCAATCGTCTCCTACCAGAAGGCACGATGGCACACCTTGCTCAAGCAGTAGTAGGCCCGGATGGAGTCTTTGATGACTCCTGATATTACACACCGCTCAACTCAGGTAACAACTTGGCCACCCGTTCCTTCAATTCCTTACCCGGTTTGAATTTCACAATGGCGCGCTCCGGAATGACCACTTCGTCTTCCGGACGATTCGGATTACGACCCACTTTTGCCCGCGTTTTTCTCACGCTGAAGGCACCAAAATTGCGAATAACCACATCATCGTTCTGCGCCAGACTGCGAGTAATATTTTCAACGGTATGCTGAATCACATCAAATACCTGCTGTTGAGTCAATCCTGTTTCGTTGCTGATCTGTATGACAAGATCTCGTTTGGTTATGGTAGCCATCTCTGTATAAAAAAGTTATTCTGCAAAGGGAGAAAGTTTAGTAAACTTAATAGTTCACTGTGACAATCTGCTTGTTTTTGAGCTACTCGCAACTGCTTCTTTGTGAAAAAAATATTCTACTCCTAGAAACAAACAAAAGTCTCCGGAACTTGTGCTTGTGATGATGGCACGCTATCAATCAAGGCACTCAAATGGCCGCTCCCACTAAACCGCATCAAACCCATGACAGCTTATCGAACGGGGGCCAGGCATTTCGCCGCTCGTTGATTAATTGGTTTGAAGATAACGCCAAAGATTATGCTTGGCGCCGCACGCAAGACCCTTATGCCATTCTAGTCAGCGAACTGATGCTTCAGCAGACCCAGATAGCCACGGTATTGGAGCACGGTTATTATGATCGATGGATGCAGCGATTCCCCAACGCTAAGGCTTTGGCTTTGGCGGACGAAACTGAAGTACTTAAACACTGGGAAGGGCTTGGATACTACTCGCGCGCGCGAAATCTGCAGTCTGCGGCAAAAATCATATCAACCGATCTCAGCGGCAATTTCCCGACAACAGCGGTAGAAATCGAAAGACTACCAGGAGTTGGACCCTACACAGCCGGTGCCGTCGCGAGTTTTGCCTTCGATCTGCCCGCCGCCATTGTCGACGGTAATGTTGCTCGCGTGCTGGCGCGAATATTCGACCTGCGGGAAGCAGTGGACAGCGGCCCGGGCAACAAACTGCTTTGGGAACTTGCTCGACAATTGATGCCCAAACGCAAAAACGCCAAATCCCGTGAATACAACTCGGCACTGATGGAACTCGGTCAGCGCATTTGTAAACGAGCAAGTCCACTCTGTGGCAAATGCCCTGTGGCCCATTATTGTGCCACTCGGGACCCGGTAAACTTACCGGTAAAAAAACAAAGAGCGAAGACCGAATTGATTGAAGAGCATGTAATGTTCTGCGTAAGGAAAAACGCTGTATTGCTCGAGCAAGAACAAGGCTCCCGACGAAAAGGCTTGTGGAAACTTCCGGAATTACAAAAAAAGAACTCCGGCGAAAAGCAAACACACACCGATAAGCCTATCCTCACTTTAAAATATTCCATCACCAAATACCGAGTTACGATGAAAGTATATCAGGCTCGAGCAAGTAAAGCCTCTAAGGGTAGATGGGTCACCTTCGAAGAACTCGACGATTTAACATTAGGAGCTCCCTATCGGCGCGCCTTAGGCAAGTTGATTTGAGAAAACATCCTTTTATCTTGCATATCAAAATACGCTTAGTATCAAATACCCGTTAACATGAAAAATCTATTCCTTGCCGCCACCATCGCCCTCTCATTGTCTGCAAGCTTCTCCATGGCCTCTGAGGAAAGCCACCGTGCAACGGCTCAAGAACTGATTACTCTAACGAACCCTAAAAGCCTGTTTATCACAGCATTCATGGTCGGATTTAATCCCATGTTAGAAAACATGAAAAAATCAGGCCTGGATGAAATCAAAATCGAAAAAACCAAGAAAGCTGCCATCGAACTGGCAAAAAAGGTTGCTAGCGATCCAGAGTTGAATTCTAAAATGGTTTCACTTTATACGGGAGAGCTCACCGAAAAAGAAATCCGTGACCTAATCACGTTCTATCATACACCCACTGGCAAAAAAGCCTTGCGCATCATGCCTGCAATCTTTCAGAAGGGCGCTCTAATCGGTCAGCAAATTACTCAAAAATATCAAGCGGATTTTCAGAAACAAATAAGCACAATATTACAGGGAGACGACGCAGAGTAATGCCGTGAGCAATAACTCAGTGGCACAATAGTATATCCTCCCACTGCCTGCCTGGCGGAAACCAACCCACTTGAGACCCTGATGCGCTTAGCTTTAACCCCCCTCATCATCGGTTTCGTTGTATTAACTGCAGCACTTTCTTGTTCACCCCAATCGCAGCAGAGCACTGAGCAAAACTCCATCGACACCAAACTCCCTAACTCTTCCGTAGAACCTCAGAACCCGGATACTGAAAAAAGCCCTCCCATTCCCTGGGAAATATACATTAACAAATACACCAATTCGCCCACCAATGGCTGTATCTTAAGATACGTAACAGGGCTTCGAAATTTGAATGGCAAAGCAAGTTCTAGCGCATCATGTGGAGACACAGGCGGGCCTATATACGAGACCAAAATTGAAGTCCCTGATGATGAAGAAAATCATTATTCCATTACCGTCACCCACCCAGTCGGTGAAGGCCGTGCCTCCTTCACTCGCGATGTAATTTTCACCGGTGAGGATATTGAATTCTATCGCGACTCAAATTGGAGAATTGGAATGCGGGCGGAATCTCAACCGCAGCATTCTCAACCCGAATAATAAACCCTCAGCTTAGTTATAACTTAGGATAAAAGGTATAATATACCGTGCCTTCCATTTCCTCAAAACGCATGCGTCGATTGCGGGCTTCTTCTCCCCAGCTTTCGGTAAAAATCACTTCGCCGCGTTTAGCATTATAGCCCGTGATCACCGAAGCGTGACTGTAGGCTTTTTTATCAGGCCAGGTTGCACGGTCGTTCATGTCTGCTTTGGGAAGCACCACACTCGGATCTTTTGCAAACCGCGCCGCAAAAGTGGTGTGCACATAATCACGCTCCTTGGCCCATCGACGCCAGACGATCACCGGGAGGCCGGCATCCAACACGGTCTTAACCTTGCGGAAATCAAACTTGGTCGATCGGGACAGGCGCATATCGGCCTCTCTTCCCGCCGCTTCGTAAACTTCGCGAATTTTTGATCCCTTGGTGCTGCCGTATCGAATGCCGGCGGCGGCGGCGTAATCCTCCGTATCAAGGTTCAGGCCCAGATACTGCATGCTCATCGATAAAGCCGAAACGCCGCAGTAGGCACGGTCTCCCTGCGGAAAAAGCGGAATGTTATCCAGCAAGCGATCTCCGTTATTCGATTCATGCATATTCTGCGAAAATTGCTTGATCCGATCCCGGCGCTTCTGATCTACCAACGACGGATCCATCAAAAAGGAGCTCGCCTTTTTTTCATCACGATAAAATGTGACTTTGACGAGCTGTTCGGGAATTGAGAAATAACGAGCAGTCAGCTTACCCGATGTGAACAACAGCGTCTCCTGCTTGAGCATCGGCGTCAAACCCAGGGTCGCTGGACGCCCTCTGGAGCCCGTAAGTTTTTCCAGGCCCGCAAGAACTTTCTCCGCAGTGTCTGCATGCAAAGCCTGAAATTTTTTACGATTCATCTTTTCTGTAACAGCAACTTTATCTCTTGAGACATAACCAAAATGCGTGCCTGAATCCAGAAACAACACTGTGATCGATTCGAGCCGATCATTAATGAAATGTCCCGACAGATAGTGAGGTCGACGGCCGAAAATTACAGGCGCATTGGGCCAGGTTTTGTGGGTAATTTTCGCCGCCGCTTTGCGCGGATGCCAGGCGGCAATAAAATCTGGTCGGTCCCATACTCCTGGATCAGTGAAGGCATCGGTGAAGGGAAACGTGCTCTCCTGCGCCTCAAGCCGATCTCTTCCCGACAGCAAAAAACCAACTACTGCCAAGTAGATAAAAACCGTTGAGATTTGGACCTTGCTCAATTTCACCGTACAACAACGGCTGCCGCCTTCGGACTGAATGTGACGACTACAGAACCGTCCTCCCCGTCTTTGAGCTGAATGTTAACTTTCTCGTGAACAAAAGACTTTTTATCCTTACCACCACTGTCACCGGTGAAGCTTTGAATATTGGTCGCCAACTGATCAATTAATGATGCTGAGCGTACGCTGTTTTTATCAAACACCACATTAAATTTCAGAATTTTATCATCCTTAATTTGGACCGTTACCTGCGAAGCGCGAATGCCAAATACATCGGCTGACAAACCCAGCCGGTAAATCAGAATGCCGCTATCCTGGATCCCGGGGTCTTTCCAATCTTCCCACTTACCCGGAAGCTTGGCATTTGCTTTCCAGACCTTGGCTTGCCCGGCAAAATTCTCAAAACGCATTCCTGCCGGATTCACAAATCCACCAATTCGATTTGGAATGGCTTGTAAGTTCAGAACTGACAGGGCCAGTACGAGCCCTAACAACAAGGGCATCTCTATTTTTTTCATAGTGAGTTAGCTGTTGACTGTTTTGAAATTTCCTCACGGCAAAACACGGAGAGAGACTGTGCAAACGTTCACTATGATGCATTGACGGTATTGCCTATGTCAATACCGTTTTTACGGAGAGAATCGCGATAATTTAGCGATTTTCGACTTATTCCGCCCCCGAACCTTCACCCAGAGCAATCAATTGGGTAACGGTCACAAATTTAAACCCCTTTGCCAACAAGCGGTCGAGAGCATTGGGCATGGCGGTGATTGTCGGCGCATGGATGTCGTGGGCTAGAATAATCGCGCCATTGCCGGTAGCCGAAACGATGCGGTTGGCAACCACCTGGGATCCTGGTCGTTTCCAATCCTGTGGATCAACTGCCCACATGATAGAAGGGTATCCGAACTCCTGTTTGATCTGGTTGCGAAGCCTGCTGTTGGTGGCGCCATAAGGGGGGCGCATGGTTTTTGGAGCAACTCCGGTTGCCTGGACAATCGCTCGATGAGTGAATCCCATTTCGTTACGCACGCCCTCTGCTGAAAGCTTGGTGAGATAGGGATGAGTCTTTGTATGATTACCAACCTCATGCCCTTCGGCGATCATGCGACGAAGAATGTGCGGATAAGCAGTCGCATTAGTGCCCACCACGTAAAACGTAGCTTTAATATTCCGGGCCTTAAGCAGATCGAGCAGACGCGGCGTATTAACCGGATGCGGCCCGTCATCAAAAGTCATGGCCACATAAGGTTCACTTATCTTAACCCGAGAATAGGAAAGCCCCGACCCAGTACTACCACGCGGAACATTGACGGAAGGGTTCCAACCACGATCCACTGACTGGTAAGTCGTATTACTCTTTTTGTTGCTGTTATTCTGCCCTTCGCCAGCGACGTAAACTTGATCCCGTTTATCGATAGCCAGTTCTTCCGGGGTTTTACAGGATGGCAACAACAAGCTCACCACAAGCAGGCAGGAAGCCATCAGAAACAGGTGTGAGGAAGACTTGGAATTGGAAGTTTTCACGGCAAAATTGAAGATTGTGGAAAAAAATTAATGAAAGCTATACGCTAAAAATATCGAAGAAATATAGGTGCCTTCGCCCAAACGGCAAGCGAGGGTTCAATGAAGACTCTCCTGAACCCCAGGTTATCTATTTTTCCTCCAAAAAACGCTCTAGAACAGGGCGCAGCCGCTCACTTGTTTCCTGCGGCCAAATGGAGGCGTCGGTAAATAATGCCGTGTCCAAAGCGCGATGTTCCGGCCAGTCCGGGCTTACCGGAATCTGTTTAATGGCATCAACAATGATTTTTTTTGCGCTCACCGCGTTTGCCTGGAGATGCTCGACTACTGCATGGGCATTTACCGCTTCTTCCTCCACCTTCCAGCAGTCGTAGTCGGTGATCATAGCCAGAGTGGCGAGAGCAATTTCAGCTTCCCTCGCCAATTTAGCCTCCGGCAGATTGGTCATGCCGATCACATCAAAGCCGAGTTTGCGATTAGTTTCCGATTCGGCCCTGGTTGAAAAAGCCGGGCCATCCATGTTCACATAAGTTCCGCCATTGTGAATCGTCAAACCCTGGGCCTGACCGGAATCAGCCAGTATCTGACGCAATCCCTCGGAAATCGGATCGCTGAAAGCAATATGCGCCACAATGCCCTGGCCAAAAAAAGTGTGGTCGCACCGCTGACTGGTGCGATCAAAAAACTGATCGGGCAATACGATATCACGAGGGCGGTATTCCTCCTGTAAACTGCCCACTGCCGTGACACAAATAATCCAACGCACGTTCAGAGAACGCAGGGCCCAAATATTCGCACGGTGATTCAATTCGGATGGCAACAGCTTGTGACCTCTCGCATGACGTGGAAGGAAATAAACTCGACGCCCGGCAAGGTCTCCTCCGATGATCGCGTCAGATGGAGGCCCAAAGGGTGTTTCGATCGTGATTTCCTCGGTATTCTCGAAGCCCTCTATTTCGTAAAGGCCGGATCCACCGATAATACCGATAGCCGGAGCTGATGATGAATTGGAATCTGACATGTTCTAAGTTATTTCGTTCATAGTGACCGTTCAGGTCTTTGAAATCTGAAACCTAAGTCAATTTCAACCATGCGTAAAATATAGCCTCGGCTTCAGACAGGTTTTATAGCCCCGCCTGCTCAATCATCAACTGGAGAAACTGTCTTAAAGTCTGATTACTCCCTAACCTCTATGTGCATTTAGAAAATACTCCCTCCACTTCCTGCGCGACAATTTACCCCGTGCGTCCGGTTTGAGATCAGGGCACAGACACCAGTCTCTAGGTATTTCATAGCCGGACAGATTCTGTATCATACAGGATTTCACTTTAGATTCATCCCATTCTACAACGTTTGATGATACACAAGCCACGATATCCTCCACCCGCTCAGTATCTTCGCTCGGCACTCCAAAAACCACGCAGGCATCAATTCGAGAATCCGCCGCTAGGATCGCTTCTTCGATTTTCCCAGGGGCTACTTTCCGGCCTGCTACGTTTATCTTCCCCACTGCGTGCCCGCAAATAAACCTGTGCAGTGCCTCCATCGATTTCTGCCAGATCCGAAGTGGTAAACTCTCCATTCCCTAATGCCGTTTCGTTAACATTTGCCGAGCGATAAGCCTCTCCGACTGCCAGACTTCTCACTACTAATTTTCCCTCGCTACCACAAATTTCCAAATTTACATTTTCCAGCGCTGTCCCGACGCAAGCCGCATCTTCACGCGGATTTTCACTGCGATCATATGCAATACCACCACACTCGCTCGATCCGTAAAAATTATGCACTTTCAGACCCTCCTGTTTGTAAAGCCGGCTTTCGAGCTCCAAAGATAGCGGAGCTCCTGCGCTAATAGCCAGCTTAACGGCATCACCATTTAACACTCCGGCCTCCAACCAGGCACGCCACATAGCTGGAACGGCTGGCAATGTGTAAGCCCCGCCATCATGCTCAAGAACCGTGGAAATCAAACTCGGCATGGGATCTCCCACCCAAACCAGCGGCACGCCATGTAGCAAAAGCGGTGTGACCAAATTGGAAAACCCGTAAGAATGTGCCATCGAAATCACGCCCAAATTCGGCCATTCAGGCCTCAAACCCATCGTGGCTACAATGTTTGCTACATCCGCCGCCAACTGATCCTCCGTAAATAAGATCATCTTCGGTTCCGCCGTGCTACCTGAAGTCATTTTCACATGCACGATGTTGGCCGGAATTCCCTCAAATCGCTCCAGATCAGGAGATTCACCTTCCACTGGGCAGAGGGCCGCGTCATCCCGCCAAGCACGAAGAGTCTCGAATATCAACTCGGCCTGCCAGCCCTTCGGGCAAACAATCCCCCCTTTAGATATAGACTCGCGACGATCCAATTCAGCCTGCATCTCAGCAAAAGTCCATGAACGTCCGCTTTTCCAATCAAGCAGTGCCTGATTTTCAGAAAATCGATCTGCAATCGACAGCCAACGCGTGTATAAAGTCATCACCAATGAAAAACTGTTTCTGCAGATGTCAGAAACTGCTATTGCTTTATTGCCATGCCGACAGGAAGCGGTCAACACTATAGAAACCAGCAAGCCAAACGCGTCGTCATCACTGGCGCGGGCATCATCACGTCCATGGGCCTCGGCTGGCAGAATAATGCTGACGGTTTTCGCAAAGGCCGTCAGGCTTTTCGGGATATCACTCTGTTTGATACTTCCAATCAAAGAGTTCACCAGGCAGGCGAAGTCATACTGCCGGATCATCTGCCCACCCATCAATTAAAACCCCGTCAACTGGCTCGTATCGATCGCGCGTCACATCTTCTTCTACATGCAACGGCAGAAGCACTGAACACAGCAGGCTGGACGACCGACGAAATCGCCGACAAAATCCCTATCACCCTAGGCACATCCGCCGGCGCTATGGATTGCGGAGAAGCATTCTGCCAGAGGGCTGTCAAACAACCGAACCAGCGCCGTGGTCAAGCCTCTCGAATTCACCGCTATCAAACTCAACATCAGGCTATAACTCTTGAAAATGCTCTCGGCATCAGAGGCCCGGTCACTATCATTTCCAATGCCTGCGCTTCGGGGGCCAACGCCATCGGTCACGCATTCCGCCAGATAAAATACGGCGGCCATCAACGTGCCATTGCTGGCGGATACGACGCGCTCAGCCAACTCGTATTCGCCGGCTTTGATTCTTTGCAAGCTCTGACCACAACACTCCCGCAACGCCCCTTCGATGCGAATCGAGATGGCCTGGCTCTTGGTGAAGGTGCTGCCATGGTCACAATGGAAACTCTCGATTCAGCCCGCGATCGAAACGCTGATATTATAGCCGAGCTTATCGGTTATGGGGCCTCCACAGATATCCATCACCTCACCCAACCTCACCCAGAAGGTGAAGCAGCGCTTCGTTCCATGAACGACGCCTGTGCCGAGGCCGAGTTAAACCCCTCCGACATTCAATATATTAACTCACACGGCACCGGCACCCCAAAAAATGATGTCGCTGAGGGCCGCGCGATTCAGCGTTGGGCCGGTTCCAATGTCGGTGAAATTTGCGTCAGCTCCACCAAGGCCTCGATCGGTCATCTGCTTGGTGGTGCGGGTGCGGTCGAAACCGTCATTTCACTTATGGCCCTTGAAGGTCAATGGCTGCCTCCCACTACGACTGTAGAAACGCCCGACCCTGTTTGCACTTTTGATCTCGTGCGCCAGGCCCGTGACGCCAAGCTCGATCATGTGCTCACCAATTCTTTCGGTTTCGGAGGTGCAAACGCCACGCTAATCTTGAAAAAATTCCTTTAAGCCATGTTATCTGCAGATACTAACGCACCCATTGTGATAAAAGGAATCGGCGCGGTCTCACCTGCCGGCTGGTCGGCGAATACTCTAGTCGCCCAGACGCTGAGTGATCAGCCCTTGCCCCACGAAGAACGCACACGTGAAGGCAATAATCACCCTGCCAAAGTTCGCCCTGTACCAAAACCGGATGCGCCTCAGGACTTTGCCCGGCATCCCCGCTTGCGAAGAGTCAGCGCAATATCGCGCTTTGTGACCGCCGCCGGCATCGAGGCTCTCGGGCAACGCCGGGCCGAGGCAGTGCGGCAAAATAAACTTCGCCTTGGCATCGTCGTCGTTTTTGCCACTGGGTGCGTGGCCTATACCGGACGTTTTTTTCAGGAGGTTCTCGACAACCCGAAACTAGCCAGTCCTATCCTATTTCCCGAAACCGTATTCAATGCTCCCGCTTCCCACCTCGCGGCCATCCTGTCCTGCACTGGAATTAACTACACTTTACTCGGTGATGCCGCCGAATATCTATCCGGGCTTCGTTTGGCCTCCGACTGGCTCACCACACACCAATGTGACGGCTGCCTCGTTATCGGCGCAGAAGAGATTGACTGGCTCATCAGTGAAGCCGTTCAGCTTTTCACGCGAGACGCGATTCTTTCCGAAGGGGCTGGCGCTCTTTATCTGGAAATGGATGAAGATGGCACCTCGAACGCTCCCCGCATATCCTGCATCACTGATCCCGTTCTCTATACCCATGACATGGACAGAAATCTCGCGGCAAAAAAAATGCGCGCGCAACTTGAGCTCGCTGCTGAAGTAGAAAAACATAGCCTTCTGCTCGACGGTCTGCAATCCAGTAAAACTCTGGACAAAGCTGAAAATAACGCCTGGGGAAACTGGAGCGGACAACGCCTGTCGATTCGCAAAACTCTGGGCGATGCTCTGGGTGCCTCTGTCGCTTGGCAGTGTGTGGCCGCCGCCGCCCAACTGAAAAGCAACACCCCACAATATCAGTCCACCCTCATCAGTGCCGTCGGCTTGAACCAACAGAGCATCGCCGCAAAATTCATCCCCCCTATTTCAACATGAAAATCATCCTGATCACCGGAGCCAACGGCTCGATTGGTTTAACAATAGCTCGTGAGTTCCTCAACTCGGACAAAAAGAATTTTGTGATTCTCGCTGTGCATAATAATCGTGGCCAGGCCGACTCCTTGATTGCTGAGTTCCCACAACAGTCGACCGTTTGCAATCTCGACGTCACCAACAGCGAGCATTGGAAAACCGCCATTGAAGCCATTCTCGACCAGCATGGTCGCCTGGATGTTCTTGTTAACAATGCCGGCTTCCATCGAGACCATTTGCTCGCCAACATGCCTGAAGAAGATTGGACGGGGGTGATTTCTGCCAACCTTGATTCCGTTTTCCACGGCTGCCGGGCAGTAATAAAACCCATGATGTCTCAGCGTTTTGGACGAATCATCAACATCGCCTCACTGAGCGCGTTGCTTGCTCCCATCGGCCAGACCAACTACGCCGCGGCAAAAGCCGGAGTGGTAGCCCTGACACAGTCACTGGCAAAAGAGGTCGCGCGTGCAGGCATCACCGTGAATGCACTATGCCCAGGTTACATTGATGCCGGCGCACTAAATTCCATCGACTCGGACAAGAAAAAAGCTCTCATCAAACAAATTCCTATGCGACGCTTCGGGCAACCGGAAGAGGTCGCCGCCGCAGTTGCGTTCCTTGCTTCAACCCAGGCAGGCTATATCACCGGTAGCACGCTGAAAATCGATGGTGGTATCTTTTAAAAAAATGCGTGGCCATTTAGCTGATGAGTGCTTGTATTTCTTATCCGAACCATGCCAGACACTGAATCAAAACACGAAGATCTCACTAAACGAATCAAAGAGGTCATGATCGACGAGCTTATGTTGCCAGACGGTGTTGATGATATCGCTGACGATGCCGAACTCTTCGATCCCGCTGGTCTCAGTCTTGACTCAGTCGATGCCCTGCAACTGGTCGTCGGCCTGGAGAAAAATTTCGGGCTAAAAATTCCCGACGCAGAAGCTGCCAAGGATATCCTCAAAAATGTAAACAGTATAGCCGAAGCCATACGAGTAGCTAGCTAAGGCCCAAATTCCACCTAGCGATATGCAATACGACGCCGTCATTATCGGAGGCGGTCCCGCCGGTTCCACGGCGGCGACCTACCTCGCACAGGCTGGCAAACGAGTGCTCGTAGTGGAAAAGGAACATTTTCCACGCTTCCATATTGGGGAATCCCTACTGCCCTACAACATGCCTATTTTTAAAGAAATGGGTGTGATGCCAGCACTGGAAGCGGCTGACTTCATTCCAAAATACGGAGGCCGTTTTTCTCTTGCAAAGGGAGACATGGAAAACGCCATCACCTTTGGCGAAGGCAGCTTTACTGAAGAGCCCCTAGCGATGCATGTCGAGCGTTCGGTTTTTGACAAAATCCTGCTGGATCATGCACGTGAATGTGGCGCTGAAGTCCGTGAAGGCTGGACGGTAAAAGATTTTTCGATCTCGGAGAACGACGGAGTTGCTGTCACGATCACTGGTCAGCACGAGGAAACAATCCAGGCCGCGTTTCTGATCGATGCCTCTGGTCTCGCCAACTTCACCGGCAACCGACAACAGCTACGTCAGTTTCATCCCCAACTACAGAAAATCGCTATCTACGGCCACTTCACGGGAATCACTCTAACGGGCGATTCTTGTATAAAAACTGAAACCCATATCGCCTGCTTCGAAGACTCCTGGTTCTGGATCATTCCCTTTACCTCCAATAAAGTCAGTATTGGATTGGTGCTTGATCGCTCTGCAGTAAAATCAACGAGCCTAACACCTGAACAAATTTTCCAAAATGCCGTCGATTCCAGCGAATCCATCAAGCACATGATGGAGCACTCTGCCCGCATCGGGCCTCTACGCGTGACCAACGATTACTCTTATTCCAATGACGAACTTGTCGCCCCGCGACTCATCCGTATTGGTGATGCAGCAGGTTTCCTTGACCCGGTTTTTTCCTCAGGCGTCTATTTGGCCTGTGTGACAGCTCGGGAAGCCTCACAAGCGATCACCAACGCGCTGGATTCTAACCAGGCGTTGAGTTCTTCGATGAAGGCTTATGAAAAACGAACTCGTCGCAATTTAAAACGCTACCGGGAAGTGATCGAGCTGTTCTACGATCGATCCTTCATTGAAATTCTGCTGCAACCCGAACCCGTACTGCGCTGGCCCTGTGCACTTAACGCTTTTTTATCCGGACGGCTGGAACTGCCCTGGTCTTTACGCTGGAGGCTTAAAACTTTTATTTGGTTCGCTCGCATCCACAGTCGTTTTCCTCTCGTAAAAAAACTAAATTTCGGTTAGAATGCACGGCTTATGCTCACAAGCTCATCCATATTCACGCGCATTGCCAGTCTCTTGCTGGCAAGCCTGCTGCTGTTATCGCAAGCACAAAGATTGCAAGCTGGCGACAACGATCTGTCTGATGTAAGCGACACCGCCGCACCCACTAAGAACGTGATCGATTCCTGGTTCATCGATTTCGACACCGCCGCGCTCTGGAAAATCACCAATACCACGGATCTCAATTATTTTATCCTGCCGCAGACTCTCTCATGGAGAAGCCCACACATCTTCCGCTGGGATCTGGGTGGTGGCGACTTGATCGTGAGAAACCGCCTCAGCCTTCTCACCCAGTATTTCCAGCAGGGAGCCGAGAGTTATTATCTCGGTTTTTCCGGTAGCCCAGCCCTCGAATGGTGGAATGCCGAGCAAAACTTTTCGCTCTATTTTTACATCGGGGGGGGAGCTGGTTTTGTCGACTCCACAAACATCGACGGCGGACAGGGACAGGATTTTACGTTTAACTGGTTCGTGCAAACTGGCGCCCGCTTTCGCCTAAACGAAACTCTCTTCGTTACCGGCGGACTGCTGTTCCAGCATCTGTCTAATCAAGGCCTCTCAGAGCGCAATCCTGGCCTAAACGCACTTGGCCCGACATTCGGCTTGTCCTGGCAGTTCTGACCCGCCTTCCGCTTCATTCTTCAGCTACGGCACGGCAAACCAGACCTCCGCACCTAAAAAGCGTCGATCATCGCCTCGCGCGCCATCGCCACCTTCTCATTTGTCTTGCGCAATCGCTTGCTCAACTGAGTGGAAACTCCCACCAGAACCCGGGCTGCCGCCTCCGAGTTGTTTTCAAGAAATTTTTCCAAAGAAGACCGGTCAATTTTCCAAGCCTGGGACAAGCTATGCGCCGTCACATTAGCACTGGCCTGACCGGGATCAAAA
The DNA here is from genome assembly GCA_013152075.1 of Verrucomicrobiota bacterium. Lineage (GTDB taxonomy): Bacteria > Verrucomicrobiota > Verrucomicrobiia > Verrucomicrobiales > DEV007 > JAADHD01. The sequence continues at coordinate 18,134 of JAADHD010000325.1, forward strand.
ATATTCACTTCGCCTATCATGTTGCCCGCCTTGAGCTGGCCCAGCAACACATCGCGTCCCGTCGCAGCAGTGGTGACATGAAAATTTCCAGAAATCACCAGAAACAGGCAATCCTGTGACTGCCCTTCCTCGATCAAATGATCGCCCTCATTCAGAGTCACGAACTGACCGAAAGAACCAAGCGCGGAAAGCGCTTCCTCATCCAAATCTTTTGCAAAACCAAGTGCGGGCAATTGTGCTGTGGATTCTTCACTCATATTTCAATATTGTCAGGGTGGATGTGTTGTTTACAACCGAAGTGCTGAAGGAATACCACAGCTTGCGTCAAGTTTGAAGCATTAAGTTTATCGAAAAGCCCAGCTATTAGGCAGCATCTTTACTCCGCGACTTTGGTTTCATGGTCACACTGCGTGAGCCTTCCACCATCGCCTTGGAGATGACCACTTTGCTCTCGCCTTTCTGACTAGGGCATTCGAACATCACATCCAACATCAATTTCTCAAATATCGAACGTAAAGCGCGAGCCCCCGTTCCCCGTTCAACCGCCTCTTTGGCCATCGCCACCAGCCCATCACGCTTGATTTCCAAATCCACTCCATCCATCGACAACAATTTGCGGTATTGCTTGACCATCGCATTTTTAGGCTTGGTCAAAACCTCCACCAACTGTTCCTCGGTCAACTCATCTAAAGCAGAAATGATCGGTAAACGTCCAACAAATTCAGGGATCAAACCAAAGCTCAGCAGATCCTCCGGACTGACACCCGCAATCGGATTGGCGGATTCTTCCCGGCTGGCCTTGCTTTTCTTTTCTTTTTTCCCGTCGCTTGATTGATCCGCCCCAAATCCGAGAACATTCTTCCCTGATCGCCGCGCAATAATATCCTCAAGACCGACAAATGCTCCTCCGCAGATAAACAGAATTTTTTCGGTATTAACCTGGATATATTCCTGCTGCGGGTGTTTGCGTCCTCCCTGTGGCGGCACGTTACAGGTCGAGCCTTCCAGGATTTTCAACAAGCCCTGTTGCACTCCTTCCCCAGACACATCACGAGTGATGCTGACATTTTCTGTTTTCCGCCCGATTTTATCGATCTCATCAATATAGATGATCCCATTTTCGGCACGCTCCACATCGTAGTCAGCCTGTTGCAACAATCGAAGGATGATATTCTCCACATCATCCCCCACATAGCCCGCTTCTGTCAGAGTGGTGGCATCAGCGATGCAGAACGGCACGTCCAGAATATTTGCCAGCGTCTTAGCGAGCAGAGTCTTTCCTGAACCGGTTGACCCGATAAGCATGATATTGCTTTTTTCGATCTCGACCTCTGCAAATTCAGCCAGAAAGCGATTGGCCGCCTTATGCTTGCTCATGCCAGGAAGATCGCTCTGCAAAACCGTGCGCTTATAATGATTATGCACCGCCACCGCCAGCACCTTTTTGGCGTGCTCCTGGCCTATCACATACTTGTTGAGTTCCTCGAACAGCTCTTTTGGTTTGGGAACATGAAAACCTTTGGGCGCTTTTTCTTCTTCCTCGCCCAATTCTTTGTCCAAAATTCCACGACAGACGTTGATGCAGCCATCACAAATATAAACACCCGGGCCAGCAATCAGTTTTTTCACTTCCGCATGGCTCTTGCCGCAGAAGGAACACATAGTAAGATTGGAAGGACGAGCCATAGGTCAATTTTGAGCAATTTAAGACAATAAAATAGTTCAAGCGGTCGAATTCATAACCCGCCAAATGCTGAGTGTACTAGATTTTAGCAACAAAATCCAGCGGATTCGGAATCACGTCTCCGTGAAACCACTCAAGCGATTAAAATCAAAAAACCGTGAGGAATTATTTTTTCTTTTTGTCACCAGATTCCGAGTCTTCGGATTTGTTTTCCATCACCTTGTCGACAATCCCATAGTCACAAGCTTCCTGGGCACTCATGTAATAATCTCGATCAGCGTCATCCTCCACCTGCTTGATCGTTTTGCCGGTGTGTTTGGCAATAATTTCGTTGAGGCGTTTTTTGAGGTTATACATGAACTCAACCGTGCGCTCAACATCACTCGCCGTGCCCTGCGCCCCACCGGACACCTGGTGAATCATCACATGCGAATTCGGCAATGCAAACCGGTTTCCCTTGGTTCCCGCCAACAGCAAAACCGCCCCCATGCTGGCGGCCATTCCCATGCAGTAGGTGTTCACATTACAAGTGACAAACTGCATCGTATCATAAATCGCCAAACCCGCAGTCACCGACCCTCCTGGTGAGTTGATGTAAATATTAATATCCTTATTGGGATCCTGCATCTGCAGATAAAGCATCTGGGCAATCACGTAATTAGCCAGAGGATCACTGATACCTTCTCCGATGAAGATAATGCGATCCTTCATCAAGCGTGAAAGCAAATCGAATTGGATCAGCGTACCACCTTCTTTTTCAATCACGCTTACGCCCTGCACAGTGGCGGCGCGTTGTTGTAACTCGGCAGGAATCAAAGGCGAAATGTGAGAAGCAGTATTCATGGGTATCAGGTGTTTAGAAAAAGTATAACAATCCTAGGGATCAAGCAAAGGCTCAAAAAAACAAGCGGATCAAGAATCCTTCTCGTCGCTTCCTGTCTCAGCCTCCACTTCAGTGACGCTAGCATTCGACCTGAGGAAATCAAGAGTCCTGCCAATCGTGACGCGATGGCGAATATCATCGAAACCGTTCGAATCACGCAACTCACGGACAATTTTTTTCACCGGACGCCCTGATTGAGCCGCCATCATTGCCACCTGTTGACGCACATCGTCATCACTGGCCTCGATGTTTTCCTCCTTGGCAATTTGCTCCAGAATGAAGGTAGTTTTCACGTTGGATTTGGCACTGACGGCCGCGTTGCTCATGATTTGCTCCTGGTGCTCCATGATCGCGTCATCAGCCATGCCGTTTTGCTGACCCTGTTGAACCATGGTATTCACCATTCGTTGGGTTTCTCCATGCACAAGGTGCTCGGGCAATTCAAAATCCAGATCCTCACTCAGATGACTCAGAATTTGATCGGTCATTGAATCCTGACGCCGAGTCCCCTTCTCATTCTTCATGTTCTCTTCAATCAGAGTGCGGATTTCTTCGAGCGTTTTTCCCGGCTCGATTTTTTCAGCCAGCTCATCATTCAGTTCGGGCAGTTCCTGTTGTTTGACTTCTTTGAGCTGAACATCATAAACCAACTCTTTGCCACGCAAATCTTCAAAAGAAAATTCATCGTCCAAAGTAATCGTCACCTCCTTCGAGTCGCCCGACTTCATTCCGATCAGTTGTTTGGCAAAGCCAGGAAGGAAGCTTTCTTCATCAATCTTCACCCAGAAACCCTCGTTTTCCGCCAGTGCGCCCACTTCGTATTCCTCTTCTGAAAGAAGTTTGCCATCGAGTTTGGCTTTGTAGTCAATGATTGCAAAATTTCCCTCGGCCACCGAACCTTCGACATCTTTAAAGTCCGCAAATCGCTCGCGGAGGTTTTCCAGCGTGGCATCAATCTCGTCCGGATTGACGTCTGTCGACTCCAATTTTACCTCGATCCCCTTGTATTCCGGCAATTTGAATTCCGGCGCAATAATCAGCTCTGCCTTGAAGGTAAAAGTCTGGTCAGGATGAAAAGTGGCGTCTTCAACCTTGCCAACCCCCAACACATCCTGCTCTTCCTTGTCCGATGCTGACGAACAACCGCTACGAATCAGACGCTCTCGCAATTCTTCTTCAATCCCCTTGGCAAAACGTTTCTCGATGATGCTGCGTGGGATTTTTCCAGGACGATAGCCAGGCACTTTCGCCTGAGCAGCAAATGAAGCGACGATCGTGTCGCGCTCGCTGTTAACTGCATCCGCAGGAACTTCAATGTGTGCGCCGACCCGGCAGTCGGGTTGTTTTTCCAAGGTGATGTTCATCGTATCAGTGATTAAAAACGTTCTAATATGCCCCAAAAACGGGGCCGGATACTAGTGCAGACTCAGCAGCTTTGCACCTATTTATTTGATTTCTCAAATTCATCCCTCCAGGCCACCAGAATCGGCTCAATCCCTTCGGGGCCAACAGCTGCCATCACCAAGCGCCCAGGATCAAAAAGCTCATTGGCCACCCGGCAAATATCCTCGCAGTTCACCGCCTCCAGCCGTGCCTGCGCATCCGCTGGATCGATCAGCCGACCGTGAGCCATGATGGATTCACCCACCCAGGTCATCTGGGACGAGGTGCTTTCTAAGGCGATCTGGCTCTGGCCAATCGCGTATGCCTTGGCTTCTTTTACAAAACTTTCTGCCTGAACCTGTTGTCTGAGACCGTTCAGTGTGGTCGCGATCACCTGCAAAGCACGATTCAAGTGCTGGGGATCCAAGGCGCAATAGATATGAAATAAGCCCGCGTCCTCAAACGTCGTGACGTCCGTCTGAATGCTGTAACAGACCGCCTCCTCCTCGCGCAGCTTTTGAAACAGAATCGAGCTCATGTTCTCGCCCAACAAAACACTTAGGAGTTTCTGTGCAAAACGCTTGTCATCGTGACGATCAAAAGCATGAAACGCGAGCGCAAAATGAGTCTGCTCCGTCTCACGCGTCGCGACACACAAACTGTCCGCCTGCGCTTGTCGTTCCGGTTTGTCCACCAACATAGCTCTACCCGCCGACATTTTATCTAAACGAGGAGCAATAGCCGCCAGAGTTTGTTCATGCGTGATGTTTCCCGCCGCCGTTACAATCGTCTGGCAGCCGACGTAACATTTCTCAAAAAAACTTTTCAAATCTGTATGCTCAAGCTTCTCCAAACTCTCAACCGTACCCGTGATAGATCTGCCAAGAGGATTGCCAGAACCCCAGGCCGCAGCACTGAGAAGATCATCCAGATACTGTGACGGCTGGTCATAAACCATGGCGATCTCTTCCTTGATCACCGCCCTTTCATTGTCAATATCTGCGGGTTTCAGAGCGGGGTGCTGATACATATCCGCCAGTACATCCGCCATCGGTTCAAACAAATCAGCCGGCCCCCTGGCATAATAACAGGTGTGATCCTCGCTGGTATAAGCATCCAGGCTGCCGCCCACTCCTTCGACTTCCCTGGCAATCGCCGTCGCTGTGCGGGATGCCGTGCCTTTAAAAAGCATGTGCTCGACAAAATGCGCCACGCCGTGTTCAGACGCCGTCTCATGCCGACTGCCAACCGATGACCATAAGCCAAGTGAAGCGCTCGCCATATGAGGCATCTCGGCAGTGGCAATTCTTACTCCGTTCGGCAGGGTGCTGACCTCATAGGATACCCCCGATGCAATGGACAGACGTTCGGTCTTGAACCCGTGCTTTTCGCTCACTTTAGAAGACGAGGGTGATTGACTCATATGTTTCTCTCCTCACTATTTAGCAGAGCCTCCGCTATCGCCAGGTCTCCGGGAACCGTGATTTTTAAATTCGCGGTCGAGTTTTCCACCAGAAAAATCGGCTGCCCTTCATCAAAGTGCTGCACCGCAGAAACCTCGTCTGTCACCACCACCAAATCATCAAGCGCCGCACGACTCGCTTTCAAAATCAAGTCGGCTTCAAAAGCCTGTGGTGTTTCCATTCGCCAGAGATTTTCCCGCTCAACACTTTCCGTAACCAGGACCGCATCATCCGCGCGCTTCAAGGTATCCGTCACCCGTCGGGCCAGACTCGCAGCGCCGTGTTTTTGAGCGCCCTGAATGCAATGGCTAATCGCTTCACCGCTGACCAATGGCCGGGCGCCGTCGTGAACCAAGATGATTTTCGCAGCCGGCATTTCTTTTACCGCCGCCTGAATTCCATGCAAAACCGACACGCAGCGTTGTTCGCCGCCCGCAACCACCTCCTTCAGTTTAGTTATTCCATTTTCAGCTGCCAATGAGCGGAAGCCCTGCACACGTTCGCTTGCCGCCACCAGAACGATGACATCCACCTCGGCACAACGCTCAAAGGCCAACAAGGAGTGCGCCAGCACTGGCAAGCCAGCCAGCTCAGCCGTCAGCTTGTCGAAACCCATGCGGCGACTGCTCCCGGCAGCCACGATGACGGCAACGTTACTCATGTGATCCGATTCTTTTCCCTCCGTCTCAGGAGAGACGCTTCATCACTTCCTGTGACAACGTCTTGTTATCCGCGCGTCCCGCCACCTTTTCCTGCAGCACCTTCATCACCGCCCCCATATCCTTGCGAGAAGTCGCCCCGATTTCCGCGACTGAAGCATCGATCATGGCAGCCACTTCTTCCTCGCTCAACGCGGCCGGCAAATATTTCTCGAGCACCACGATCTCAGCACTCTCTTTTTCAACCAGTTCCTCACGCCCGCCCTTTTTGTATTCCTCAACGGAATCCTGACGCTGCTTGATCTGCTTGCGGATCACCGCCAAAGACTCGACCTCGTCGAGCTCGGCATCCGCCCCGCCTTTTTCAATCGCCGCATATTTGATCGCCGATTTCAAAGCCCGCAACACCATCAGCGCAATCGTATCTTTCGCCCGCATCGCATTTTTCAGATCTTCCCCAATTTGTTGGTCCAATTCACTCATAGAGCGCAACTTAGCGATCTATCGACAATACTCAAGCCGCTGCTCTCTCAAGTTCCACAAAATGTCGCCTGTAAAAATTATCTTTACAAGCTGGCCACGGCGTCAGTTATTTTTCTCTTTACCAATTCCCAGGTCTGCTGATGCAAGAGGGTTGGATCTGGCTCCATCTCTGCTTCTTCAAACCAGGTCAGACTTTTTATCACGGTAAAAATATCTGTACGAGGGTATTTATTTCCAAAATGATCTAGCCATATTCCCAATGGATCAATTTCCAATAAAGCCACCATGTCTATGAAGTCTTTTTTGGATCCGCGATTGGTCATGGCCGACATTTTCATTGCCCCATTGTCTGCCAACGAGCAAAACCTTACCCCCTCCAGCGTTTCCACATCCACAAGCAAGGGATAGGGATAGTGAAAAAATTCAACTTTAGTTCCATCCACGGTTGCGCATAGAGAACCCGATGTTTGCTGACTGATGACCAACTCGCTCCTGCTTGCAGCTTCTAGCCGAGTAAGCATTTCAGCAGAATCAAATGGCTGCTCTGAGAAAAAATCCAGATCAATCGATACGCGATGACCGAGACGGAGAGCCAATGCGGTTCCGCCAGCAAGGTAAAATCCGCTTTTCTCCAGTTGCGAAGAAAGGTTTTTCAGTAGGGCCAATGAGTGGTCTGGAAGGACTTCTGGATGGAGCATCTCAATTCAGATTGATCAAGG